>ONYP01000051.1 GCA_900322135.1 uncultured Prevotellaceae bacterium | reverse complement strand
TCAATTATCGAGATGCAGTCACAGCGCATCGTCATCGGCTCTGACACCACCAGCAACGAGGTGATTTCCTATTTGCCCGACGGAACAGGCGCCTTTGGCCAGAAGGATTATGTCGGCATCATCGGCAATAAGGTGTTATCCAAGTTTAATTTGATTATTGACATTCCGCACAGTGTTCTCTACCTGAAGCGTTTCAAGGCAGACCAACCCGTCAAGGCTACCTATGACTTCGATTTCAGAAACCGCACCGACATCGGCAAGGGCTGGATTGTTTCATCGCTCACGCGCAATGGAGACGCTGCCCAAGCAGGGTTGCAATTAAACGACCGCATCACTGCTGTCAACAGCAGGCCCGTGGAGGACTTCACCTGGGAGGAAGAATACCGCATCGATGAACTGCCCCAAATCACACTCGACATAATCGGTGCCAACGGCGAGTCCCGCCAGATAACGCTATCACCCGCAGTCAGGTGGTAATCGGTTTTCAGCGAGTTTGCCATCTGAGGCATGTAGGGTCGTAGAATTTTGCGCCTCAAGGTCAGCATTTGGATAATGCCAAACGGTTGGAGACGCAAGATTTTGCGTCTCTACTCACCGAATAAATTGAGTATCAGTAATTTGCTGCCATCTTACTTACATTAAATAGCGCGAGTTTCACTTTTTGCGACTGGCCTGTGGCTGGCGCCAAATAAATACCCCTGGGTCCAATGGCGGTCCCAGGGGTTGTTGTAGATGTATATATCGTCGCGGGGATTACGCCCCACGGAGCCAAAGGCTCTCAAAATTTCTCTAAACTTCTTTAATTGCTAGGTCTGCAAGTATAGAATCAAGCGAATCTCTAAACTCTAAACTTCTTTAATTGCTAGGTCTGCAAGTTTAAAATCAAGCGAATCTCTAAACTCTAACCACTAAACTCTAAACTTCTTTAATTGCTACATGGCAATTAAAGAATTAAGTATCGATAGTAGCATAGGTCGCGTTCTCCTCGATGAACTTGCGGCGGGGGTCAACATCCTCGCCCATGAGCATTGAGAAGATGCGGTCGGCCTCGGCGGCGTCGCTGATGTTGACGCGCTTGAGCAGGCGGTTGTTGGGGTCCATGGTGGTTTCCCACAACTGCTCGGGGTTCATCTCACCCAGACCTTTGAATCGCTGAACGGTGATGGCATCCTCGTTGCCGCCGGCGTACTCGTCGATGAAGCGGCGCAGGTGCGTCTCGTCCCAGCAGTACTCCTCGCGGTTGCCCTTCTTGGTGCGGGCGCGGTACAGGGGAGGCGTGGCGATGTAGAGGTAGCCGTTCTCGATGATGGGTCGCATGCGGCGGAAGAAGAAGGTCATCAGCAGGGTGTCGATGTGTGCGCCATCGACATCGGCATCGGTCATGATGATGATGCGGTGGTAGCGCAGCTTGCTCAGGTTGGCCTCCTTGGGGTCCTCCTCGGTGCCGATGGTCACGCCCAGGGCACGGAAGATGGTGACAATCGAGTCGCTCTCAAACACCTTGTGGTCCATCGCTTTCTCGACATTGAGGATTTTACCGCGCAACGGCAGGATAGCCTGGAACTTGCGGTCGCGGCCCTGCTTGGCGCTGCCACCTGCCGAGTCACCCTCGACGAGGAAGAGCTCGCTCTCGGCGGGATCCTTCGACGAGCAGTCGGCCAGTTTGCCGGGCAGACCACCGCCGGCGAGCGGCGACTTGCGCTGCACCTTCAGGCGGGCGTTCTGTGCGGCATGGCGTGCTTGTGCAGCCAAGATGACTTTCTCAATGACGGTCTTGGCCTGGTTGGGGTGCTCCTCGAGGTAGTTGTTCAGGGCCTCGCGCACGGCGGTCTCGACGGCACCGATGACCTCGGTGTTGCCCAACTTGGTCTTGGTCTGTCCCTCGAACTGGGGCTCCAGCACCTTGACCGAGATGATGGCGGTGAGGCCTTCACGGAAGTCCTCGGGTTTGATTTCGACCTTGGCTTTCTCGAGCATCTTGTTGTCCTCGGCATACTTCTTCAGGGTCGAACCCAAGCCGCGGCGGAAGCCGGTCAGGTGGGTACCGCCCTCGATGGTGTTGATGTTGTTGACAAACGAGTAGATGTTCTCGTTGAACGAGGTGTTATAGGTCATGGCGACCTCAACGGGGATGTCGCCCTTCTTGCTCTTGATGTGGATGACATCCTGGATGAGTGCCTCCTTATTGCCGTCGATGTAGCGCACAAACTCGTCCAGACCCGTTTCGCTGTAATAGGTCTCGCTGTGGGCGTTACCGTTCGCGTCCTTGTCGCGCAAGTCGGTAATCGACAGCGTGACGCCGGCGTTCAGGTAGGCCAGGTCGCGCAGGCGCTTCGACAGGATGTCAAACTCGTAGACCGTGGTCGAGAAGATGGTGGCATCGGGGTGGAAGATGATGGTCGTGCCGTGGTCCTCCTCGCGGCAGTCGCCCACGATTTTCACCTCGCTGGTGGGCTTGCCCAGGCTGTACTCTTGCATGTAGACCTTGCCGCCACGGCGCACCTCGGCGCGCAGGTAGTCGCTCAACGCGTTCACGCAGCTCACGCCCACGCCGTGCAGACCGCCCGACACCTTGTAAGATCCCTTGTCAAACTTACCGCCGGCATGCAGCACGGTCATCACGACCTCGAGGGCCGACTTGTGCAGCTTCTCGTGCTCGTCGACGGGGATGCCGCGGCCGTTGTCCTTGACGGTAATGCTGTTGTCCTCGCCGATGAACACATCGATGCGGTTGCAGAATCCCGCCAGGGCCTCGTCGATAGAGTTGTCCACTACCTCACTCACCAGGTGGTGAAGACCCTTGACATGGGTGTCGCCGATGTACATCGCGGGACGCTTGCGCACCGCTTCCAGACCCTCAAGGACCTGGATGTTGGACGCTGAATAATTCTTCTCTTCCTGTTCTTCGATATATTTTTCTTCCTCTGACATAAAAATGTAGTTTTTTTCGCATTTATACCCTCCAAAATTGAGGGGGTCTAAAATCGTACAAAATTACAAAAAATCACACATCTGCCAAAGTTTTTAAACCTTAAAAAACTATAATTTCGAGCTTACTGATTCCTGTTAATCCCCGTCATCATCTAATAACACTTTTCAGGTCCAAAATGCGATGATTATCGGCTTTTTTGTTACTTTTGCGGTGATGAATCTGCCTGATGAATTCATAGGACAATTACAACGTCTCTTGCCCGATGAATGGGAGGCGCTGGCCGCTGCCATCACGTCGAGCGAGCCCAGTGTCGCCGTGCGCGTCAACGATGCCTGTGGTGCAAGGGTGCCCGAGGGATGTTGTCGTGTGCCGTGGTGTGACCAGGGTTTTTATCTGCAGGACCGTCCGACCTTCACCTTCGACACCGACTGGCATGCCGGGCGCTACTATGTGCAGGACGCCTCGTCGATGTTCATCGCCCATGTCATCCGCAGCCTCATCCACGAACCCGTGCGCTATCTGGACCTGTGCGCCGCTCCTGGTGGCAAGACCACGGCGGCCCTTCAGGCCTTGCTGCCGTGCTCACTGGTGGTGGCCAACGAGATCATTCCGCCTCGCGCCCGTGTGCTGGCCGACAATGTCATCCGCTGGGGCAACCCCCGCAGTGTGGTGACAAGCAACGCGCCCGCCCACTTGGGAAAAATGACCCATTTCTTTGACGTCATCGCTGCCGACGTGCCGTGCAGCGGTGAGGGCATGATGCGCAAGGACGACGAGGCCGTTGCCCAATGGTCGCCCGCCCTGGTCGAGCAGTGCGCCCAGCGCCAGCGTGAAATCCTCACCGACGTGTGGCCCGCCCTGCGCCCCGGCGGCCTGCTCATCTACAGCACCTGTACCTATAACCGCCAGGAAAACGAGGAGATGGCCGATTTCATCGTCAATGAATTGGGCGCCACCTCGCTCGAGGTGCCCATCGGGCCCGACTGGAACATCCATCCCGCCATCGGCAGCGACTGCCACTGCTACCGTTTCATGCCTCATCGCGTGGATGGCGAGGGACTGTTCATGGCGGCCTTCCACAAGCAGGGCAGTGCTCCCCGCCAGGACATCCGTTTCAAGGAAAAAGCAGCAAAAAAAACCGATGAAACCTGCCGTGACTGGCTCTCTTGCCCCGACGACTACGTGATGGACCAGCAAGGGGACCTGTTGATTGCCGTGCCACAGGACATCCGCCGTGAGGTGGCTGCCCTACGGGCCTCGTTGAACATGCTGCATGCCGGTGTCGAACTCGCCACGGTCATGGGTCGCAAGACCGTGCCTCACCATGCGCTGGCCATGTCGACAGAAAGGGCCGCAGATGCCTTCCCCGTCTGTGCGGTCGACTACACGAGCGCCATGCGTTACCTGCGCGGCGAGAGCATCACTGTCGATGCACCGCGCGGCTACATCCTCATTGCCCATGAGGGTGCTGTCCTCGGCTTTGCCAACAACCTGGGCAACCGCGCCAACAACCTTTACCCCAAGTCGCAGCGCATCCTCAGCACCCACCTGCCCGACACCAAACCCGCCGTCCTTACCGCCTTCTGACTCTCTTGAAAACCACCTTCATTCTCAGCGCTTTATAGTTCCATTGTTTACCTTCTCGGTGTTTTTGTCATTAATGAGCAGATAGCTTTATTAACGACAAAATTTTTATCACTATGAGTCAAAGCAGTTATTATGAGTACGATGAGTACTGCGATGAGTACGATGAGTGCTCTGAGCGCAATGAAAATGGTTTTGAATGCGAGTACGACGAAAGCGACATTTGGTACGCTTTGACCGACGGCATGTACGGCGATTACCCGGGCGGCAGCGTGGACCTGGACATGTTCGGGTTCTAAATAAAAATGAAATGTTCGCCAGCGCTAGGGTACACTATGAATAATTAGTGCTACTTTTGCCTGTGAATGAACAATAATTGATTGAAGGTATGCCAACAATTCCATTTTCGACCGACAGCCGCTTCCTCGAGCAGGTGTGCAAGCATGTGCTGCAATATGCCCGCAAGCATTACGGCTCGTTGGGGCTGCCCCTCGAGGACCTGGTCCAGGAGGCATTGCTGACAGTGCACGAGAATGTGCAGAACGGCAAGCTGACCAAACTCACCTGCAGCCTGCAGACCTATGTGATAGGTATCTTCAGGAACAAGGTCAACGAGGCCCTGAGGGAACAGAAAAAGATTGCCACCATCCCCCAGCAGTCGGGACAGGATGACGACGACGGGCCCGACCTCGTCGACATGGCCACCGTGCAGGATGTCCTGGCTCGATGGATGCATGCCGATGAAGAGGATGAGCACGAACGGTTGCTGGCGGCAGCCCACGATATCGTCATCAACCTGCAGGAGCCCTGCAAGACCATCCTGTGGGCATTCTATTGGGAGGACAACAGCATGGGAGAGATTGCCAACATCCTGGAATACAATAATGCCCGTGTGGCCACTACCCAGAAGAGCCGTTGTATGACCAAGGTGAAGACAGCACTTGAAGAAACCTTTAAACGACTGAGATCATGAAACGAGAAGAAAAATACCAAGCATGGGACGAGCGCATCGACCGTTACCTGCGAGGACGGATGGACGGCGATGAGCGCGTGGCCTTTGAGCAGGAGGTGGACGGCGACGAGGAACTGCGTGAGCGTCTGGTGGCAACAGCCCTGCTCGCCCAGGGCATAGCCCAGGAAGGAATGCGCCGCGAGGGGCAGGCCCAGCTCGACGCCATCAGGCAGATGGGCAGGGACGAGTTCAAGGCAGCCGCCCAGGGACGCAAGAGCCGAGGACCCAGGTGGACAACATTTGCCAAATGGGCCGCCGCCGCTGCCGCCGTTGTCGTTCTGGCCCTGTGCCTGCCTGTATTCTTACAGCATAAGGACACCGTCCAGCAACCCCAGGTTGCCCAGCAGGCCTCCAAGCCATCAAAGGCTAAACCCAAGGTTGCCAAGAAGCCGGCAAAGCCCACACTGGCGAGCCTGGCCGATGAGTACAACAAACCCTTCGGCAACGAGCCCGACGCCTTTGTCGACATCAGGCAGCAGATCAGTAAAGAGGACTACCATTACATGATGGCCATCGTGTATGACATCGACAAGGTGGAATGGCCGGCAACAGGTCATGGGCCCAAGGGTGCCAACGACGATGAAGCGGTCAAGGAAACGCTGGCCAACTATAACGACTGCACACACTGGTACAAGGCACTGGCTTACCTCAAGGCGGGCGACAAGGAGACCGCCGTCAGGGAACTGACTGAACTCAAGGAGCACGGCAAGGTCGAGGAACTGGTGAGCCGCGCCAACGCCCTGCTCAAGCGACTAGGGCAGTAAGCACACTTCTTCAGGAACCTTTTACACCGGTCTGCAAAGCCATCATGCACAGTGCTTTGCAGACTTTTTTCTGGCCACGCCCCCAAAAAATGCTTTTCCACTGTTTACCTTTTGCCCCCGATGGACATAAACAGACAGAAAGGTTAAATTACGGAAAAGTCATGGATTCTTTTTTAGTAATAATATCGATTATCGCCATTGTGGTGATTGCGTGGATTGTGATAGGCATGTTCACATTCAAAGTCTCATTGGGGCCGTCAAGATGGACTGCGGCAATCCTCTTGGGAGTGAATATCATGTTCTTTGCGTTTTATGCCTCCCTTTCAGCCAACTGGTGGCATGATCCTCGCATCCCCTGCGGCAACGGCGGCCTTGTATTCCTTTTTATCGGACTGGTATGGTGCCCCTTTATCCTTGCACTGGCGGGTGTCGCCATCTGGTGGATAATCTGCGAGCTCAAAGAACCGGGCAACAGGTACGCGATTATCAAGGTTCTGGTTCCCTGCATTCTCACCGCCCTGTGTGTGGAAGTGATCACTAAGGTCACCATTGACAATCCCAACTCATACAGCAATGAGATGCAAAGGAAATATGACGCCGGACTCCTGGACGATGAAGGTGAATGGGACGACGAGGATAGTGTAGCCACTGACCAATCCATCCGTGTTGACAGTGATGAGGCCACACCCGACACAATCATCAACCCGTAAACAAGATATCAAACTGGTGAAACAACACCGGCAATGTTTTATAAATCTTTTATTATCAATTCATTAAATTGTTTTTATTATGAAAAAGTTAGTTTTTGTTTTCGCAACCGTATTTGCAATGACGCTCACCTCGTGCTTTGAGAACAAGCCCGCTGCCACAGGCAACGATCAGGACTCGACCGAGCAGGTACAACCTGGTGTCGATGTCACCAATTCTGCCGCCGCTCCTGAAGTAGCCCCCGAGGAGGCTTCCAAGGACGCTAACCAGGAAACTCAGCAGGCCACTCAACAGGAGGCACAGAAGGAGACACCTGAAGCAGAAAACAAGCCTGCCGAAACGCCCCAGAAATAAGCATTATCCACCCGTTGGTGTCCGCTTTAGTCCAGATGCTTGGCGGACACCATTATTATTTCAGATTAAGCACCGAGCACCCGCAAACCTGCTACCAGATGAACTGAAGGACCAGTGGTTAGCGATGAATGACCTGCCGTCACCATGCTAATCACTGGTCCTTTATGTTTTTTAAGGTAATATGGCCTAGCCGGTTGCATGCTTGGCTAGACGGGTATCGCAGTCATGAGAAGAGGGAAGTGTGGCTATTCACACAGCTCTTTCTTTATCTTCTTGACATAGTTGAGTTTATCCCCTTTTTTCAACAGATTGGCACTGAAGAAGTTGACACCATCGGCACCCGCCTCGATCGACATTTTGGCGATATCATAAATCACTTGTCCATTGATGTTGTGGATGAAGATGCCGGCAACATACAGGTTGCGGTGGTGCGTCTCCTGCAGGCCGCTCTCGACGCTGAAACGGTTCCACTCGGGCTTCTCGAGATACATGGTATGGTAGTTCATGGCGCACACGGCGTCAACATTCCATGCGGGCCAGTTCTGCAGTACCATCATGCGTGCGCGCTCGGGAAAGGGAAAAACGGCTGCGGTGACTTTCTTGCCGCTGACATGGGTCTCCTCGACAATCTCGTTCACGAGGCTTGTCACCTCATCCATGCGGAACTGGTTCCACTCGGGGCTCATCCACGGGGCCGAGAGTTCCTTGGGCGAATATCCGAACTTGGCTTTAAAGGCAGCGATGGCTTTAGGGTGGTACCCGAAGTCATATTTTGCCTCATAGGTGGTCTGGTCGATGTGGAAAACCTTCTCCTGCGACCACCGTCCCAGAAACATGTCGTTGAAGCGTATGAAGTCCAGATGCACCGACTCCAGGCCGTCGATTGCGGCATACTTGGCGGCTTTGTCCTTAACCCACTGGCGGGCTTCGGGCACTGCCGGGCTCAGCCATTTATAAATCTTGACATATGGCGGATTGTCAAGGCTGTTCTGACCGGCACGGTTGACCTCAAACCAATCGCGGTGGGCGAGGGCATCGGGGTCATTGCAGGCATTGAGGGCAAAAATCCAAGCATGGATCTTCATGCCGTCAAACGAGTGAGATGCCTGGACGAAACGGGTAATCATTTCAGGACTGCTGCAGATGTAGAAGTTGGTGATTCCCGCTTCATAGAAGGGCTCTAACCAATCCTTGATCTTGTCCACAGTGTAGTTGTGGTCGGTCAGGTCCTGCCACACGCCCAATTCAATCTCGCCCCTTGTTGCCTGTTCCGTCTGCTGGAATTCCTGGCGGCTCTCAGTGCCGTTTGGGGTTTCGCTTCCCGACTGGCATGAGGGAAATAACAAGGAAAACAAGAGCAGCAATGATGCCGCATGGCCCAATAATCGTTGTTTCATCTTTGCCCTGTGTCTGTAAGTGTTTCCAATGAAACCGCCGATGGGTTTACCCTACTTGGCAACCGGGCTTGACGGGGCCGGTCGGGCCGATGACCACGAGGCGTCCGTCGGCATCCTCGGCGCTCAGGATCATGCCCTGGCTCTCGATGCCCTTGAGTTTGCGCGGCGGGAAGTTGGCGATGAAGCACACCTGTTTGCCCACCAGTTCCTCAGGCTGGTACCACTTGGCGATGCCGCTGATGATGGTGCGGCCGGCCATGCCGTCATCGATGGTGAACTTCAGCAGTTTGTCGGCCTTCTTCACCTTCTCGCACTCGAGGACGGTGCCCACACGGATGTCCAACTTGGCAAAGTCGTCGATGGTGCACGAGGTGGTGACGGGCTTGGGCTTGAAGTTGTTGACGATGTTTTCCTGCTTGATGCGTTCCAGGCGGTCCTTTTGGGCCTGGATAGCGTCGTCCTCGATTTTCTCGAACAGGAGCACGGGCTGCTCCAGCACGCGTCCGGCGGGCAGGATGTCGATGTCGCCCAGACGGTTCCAGTCGGCATGCTCCATACCGATCATGTGGCGCAGACGCTCGGCGCTGAAGGGCAGGAACGGCTCAAAGGCAATGGCCAGGTTGGCCGTAATCTGCAGGGCCAGGTTCATGATGGTCTGCACGCGCGGCATGTCGGTCTTGGCGAGTTTCCACGGCTCGTTGTCGGCGAGGTACTTGTTGCCGATGCGGGCCAGGTTCATCGCGTCCTTCAGGGCTTCACGGAAGTGGAAGTGGCCGATGTTGTCGTCCAGGGCCGCCTTCACATTCTTGAATTCCTCGATGGCGGCGCGGTCCACATCGGTGAGTTCGCCGGCCTCGGGCACGGAACCGCTGCAGAATTTGTGGGTCAGCACCAGGGCGCGGTTGACGAAGTTGCCCAGGATGGCCACCAGTTCGTTGTTGTTGCGGGCCTGGAAGTCGTCCCAGGTGAAGTCATTGTCCTTGGTCTCGGGGGCGTTGGCGGTGAGCACATAGCGCAGCACATCCTGCTTGCCGGGGAAGTCCTTGAGGTACTCATGCAGCCAGACGGCCCAGTTGCGGCTAGTTGAGATCTTGTCGCCCTCGAGGTTCAGGAACTCGTTGGACGGCACATTGTCGGGCATCACATAGTCGCCGTTTCATCATCGTCGGGAAGATGATGCAGTGGAACACGATGTTGTCCTTGCCGATGAAGTGGATGAGACGCGTGTCCTGCTGCTGCCACCACTGCTGCCAGGTGCCCCAGCGCTCGGGCTGGGCCTCGCACAGTTCCTTGGTGTTGCTGATGTAGCCGATGGGCGCGTCAAACCACACATAGAGCACCTTGCCCTCGGCACCCTCGACGGGAACGGGGATGCCCCAGTCCAGGTCGCGCGTCATGGCGCGGGGCTGCAGCCCGTTGTCAAGCCACGACTTGCACTGGCCGTAGACATTGGTGCGCCACTCCTTGTGACCCTCGAGAATCCATTCCTTCAGCCAGCCCTCATACTCGTTGAGCGGCAGGAACCAGTTGGTGGTGTCCTTGAGCACCAGGGGATGGTCGCTGTCCTTGGCGTGCGGATTGATGAGTTCGGTGGGGTCCAGGTCGCGGCCGCAGCCGTCCTCACACTGGTTGCCCTTGGCTGCCGGGTGGTGGCAGTACGGGCATTCACCCTCCACATCACGGTCGGTCAGGAACTTGCCGTCCTGCTCGTCATAGAACTGCTTGGTGGTCTTCTCGATGAGTTTGCCGTCGTCATAGAGTTTGCGGAAGAACTCGGCAGCAAACTGGTGATGCGTCTTGCTGGTCGTGCGGCTGTAGATGTCGTAGGAGATTCCCAACTCCTCAAACGACTCCTTGATGATCTTGTGGTAGCGGTCCACGACCTGCTGCGGGGTGATGCCCTCTTTGCGGGCGCGCTGGGTCACAGGCACGCCGTGTTCGTCGCTGCCGCCCACAAACATCACATTCTCGCCCTGCAGGCGCAGGTAGCGTACATAGATGTCGGCAGGCACATACACGCCGGCCAGGTGGCCGATGTGGACGGGTCCGTTAGCATAGGGCAACGCCGTGGTCACCAGCGTGCGGGCAAATTTCTTCTCGTTATCCATTGTCTCGATGTATTTATGTTTTATCGTTTGTTTCCTGTTTGGGGTGCAAAGGTACGAAAAAGTTTCCACTTTTCAGTCCCTAGCCCCCAGTTTATGGCTTTTGGTTTTCTGATACATTGACCAACAGCAGTTTACGGCCAAGTTTTATATCATTTCCCACTTTTTATAGAAATTCTATTATAGAAATCCTATAAAAAATCAACTGGGATACTCAAACAACCTATCAAAGTTGTTCAAGTTGTCCCAGTTGTCGTTAACTACATGCTACAGACCGGACGGCCTTGTAGATGTTGTATTTCTTGTTTTCCCTTTAATTGGGGTGTCGTGGAGGGTTACTTCACGAGGATCTTCTTGCCGTTGTGGATGTAGATGCCGCCGGTGGGATTCTCGGTGGGCTGACCCATCAGGTTGTAGTAACGGTTGTCCTGCTGCTGGGCTGCGTTGATTTCCTCGACTGCGGTGCTGGGATCCTTGGCGGGCATGAAGATGACGAGACCCTTGCTGGGGTCATCGGCCTGGTGGTAGATGACCTGCTCGATGCTCTCCTCGTCCTGAACCTCGACATTCCAGGTGTTGCCCTGTGCCCAGATGGTGGCGGTGCCGTTGTTGAACAGGTCATAGAGTTCGCCGTTGTTGCCGTTGTTCTTGAAGGTGTTGTTGCCGGGGTTATAGTCCTCGGCAGCGGGGTCCTCAATCTTGCCCAGGTTGATGTTGGGAGCGCCGGTGGGCACGGTGATGCCCCACAGGCCGCCTTCCATCCAGTTGCCTTCCATGTAGATGTTGGCACTGCTGCTGCTGTCATAGATGCTGACGCAGCTGCCGCCGTTGTTGGGGTTGGTCTCGTAGCAGTTGTCGATCATCGTGTTGTTGATGATGTAGGCATCCATCGAGCCGATGGTGGTGATGCCGTAGCGGTTGTCGGCAATGTAGTTGTCCTGGATGTATACCTTGCCGGTGTGGGCCAGGCCCATCATGTTGCTCACGCCGATGCCGCCCGAGAGGGTGAACTGACCTCCAATCACTTCATTGTCGGCGATGAGGACATCGTAATCACCGCCCACGGTGAGGTTGATCTGGGGCTTGTTGCGGTTGTCGGTGGTGTTGTGCCAGAACAGGCAGTTGCGGATGATGATGCCCACGGGATTGGTGGCACCGTTGCCGATGGCGTTGAGCGTGTTCTCGATGAAGTAGCAGTTCTCAACGATGTTGCCGCCGCAAGATGCGTTGAACGACAGGGCACCCGAACTCGAGGACTTGCCGTTGTGCAGGGTGAAAGTGCAGTTGTTGGCCGTCAGGCTGGAGTTAGCACCGCCGAAGACCACACCTACATATTCAAAGGTGACATTCTTGAGGGTGGCGTTGCCGTTCTCGCCCATCATCCAGAAACCCTTGGGTTTGCTGCCCTCGGCATCGCGGGTAACGACTGCGGTGTCGGCGGGGGCGAAGTCAGCATCTCCGTCAAGGGTGATTCTCACACCGTCGGCCATCTTGATGATAGCGTTGTTGTCGAGTTGCAGCACATCGCCCTCGGCGATGGTGAAGTCGGCGCTCACGAGGTAAGAGCCGTCCTCCTGCAGGGTCACGCCGGTGCCTTCGATCTGGCTCAGGGCGTTAAAAGTGTACACATTGCCGGTGCCGTCGGATACATAGCCGTCGGCCATAGCTGTGGCGGCCATAGCGGCCATCAGCAATAAAGCGTAGAATTTCTTCATTTTGATGGTGATTAATTGGTTAATAATAAGTAAATTCAAACATTGGAATTTTATAAAGGGTGTACAAAATTACTCATTTTTGTGACAAGAAATGCCTATGCCTTCATTTTTTCAATAAATTCCGTCAAAATTACGGGTATAAAGTGAGATATAACGGTAAATACCTCTTTTCAAGGACTCGAAAACAGGGCGTTTGCAAAAATCGTGGGCTGCCCATATTGGGAATTTGCGATTTTTGTAGTAATTTTGTAACGAATTTTTCATCACAAAACTAACACTTGTAGTTCAATGGATTACTCCTTAGTTAACTTTCTGGCCTTGTTAGGTGCGGTGTGCCTCTTCCTCTATGGTATGAAAATCATGAGTGAGGGTTTGCAGAAGACCGCTGGTAGCCGATTGCGTTCTATCCTTGCCTGGATGACCAAGAACCGTTTCTTGGCCGTTGTCACGGGTGTCGTCATCACTGCGCTGATTCAGAGTTCATCGGCATCGGTGTCGATGGTCGTCAGCTTTGTCAACGCGGGTTTGATGCCGCTGGAACAGTCGCTGGCCGTGAGCTTTGGCGCTGCGCTGGGTACGACATTCACCGAGTGGATCATCGCCATCTTTGGTTTCAAGGTCAAGATGTCGGCCTTCCTGCTCCCGCTGTTGGCGTTTGCTGTGCCCATGCTGTTCATCAAGCGCAACAACTACAAGAACATCGGCGAGTTGCTCATCGGTTTTGCTTTCCTGTTTATGGGACTGGATGCCATCAGTGCCAATGTGCCTGACCTGTCCAAGTCGCCCGAGGTCTTTGCTTCGTTGCAGCAATACACATCGATGGGTTTCTGGTCCATCTTGATTTTCACTCTCGCCGGTTGGATTATCACCATGGTCATCCAGTCCAGTGCCGCGACCTTTGCCATCGTGCTGATTATGGCGGCCAAGGGATGGATTTCGTTCGACATCGCCTGCGCGATGGTGCTGGGTGCCAGCATCGGTACCAGCATCACGCCGCTGCTGGCGTCGCTGGGCGGTAATGCCGAGGCCAAGAAGGCTGCGTTGGGACATGCCCTGTTCAACCTCTTCGGCGCCGTGTGGCTGCTGGCGGTGTTTAAACCCTTTGTGTCGATGGTGACCTGGGTGACGACCGATGTGTTCGGCTTGGGCGACCCTCTGGCCTTGTACAACAATGTGAAAGCGGGTACCGATAGTGCCCTGTTGGCCAAGGAGCAGGTAGCCATGTCTATCGGCATGACAATGTTCCACACCATCTTCAAGTTGTGCAACCTCTTGATTATGATTTGGTTCACCAAACTCTATACCAAGTTGCTCAATGTCATTATCAAGAGCAAGAGGAAAGAGGACGAGGAATTCCAGCTGAAGTATATCCAGGGTGGTCTCATGAGCGCCAGCGAGTTGAACATCGACCAGGCACAGCGCGAGATTGTCGTGTTTGCTACACGAGTCGAGCGCATGCTGGGCATGGTCAAGGAACTCGTGCACACCAAGACGGGTACCCCGGAATTCAACAAAATACTATCGCGTATCCAGAAGTATGAGGACATCACCGACCGCATGGAGTTTGAAATCGGCAGTTACCTGAACAAGGTGCTCGACGGCCGCTTGAGCAGCCAGGCCAAGGCTCGCGTGGCCAGCCTGCTGAGCATCATCAGCGAGCTCGAGAGCATCGGCGACAGTTGCAACAACATTGCCAAGGCTCTCGTTCGCAAGGAAGAGGCCGACGCCCACTTCAACGAGTACAACTACAAGAATATCGATGAGATGCTCAAACTTGTCAGCGAGGCTATGACCAATATGCTGGCCGTAATCAGCGACATCGATAATGTCACTGCCGAGGACCTCATGCGCAGTTACAACAAGGAGCGCGAAATCAACAACTTCCGCAACGCTTGCCGCACCGAGAATATCGAGAATGTCAACCAGAAGAAATATCCCTACAAGGCCGGTATTTTCTACATGGACATCGTCTGCGAGGCCGAGAAACTGGGAGACTTCATCGTCAATGTCATCGACAGCATGGAGGACATCATGCGTCGCAGTTCCTCGGTAACCAGCGGCCTGCCAGTTGGCGAGCTGAACCCCGAGAAGACCGCTATGGGAACATAACCACAGCAGTGACTGCAAGCAGGGTAAATTAAAAGGCAACTTGAACAACCGTTGCAACTATAATAAGTTGTTGGTGTTGTTCAAGTTGCTTTTAAATAAAGTTGTATGAGTAGTCCAAGTTGTCTTTAAACTCTGCTACGCCCAGGACAGTTTGTCTTTCTTGTCTTCCCAAAAGACGCCCCGGATGGCAGAATGGTCGGAGTTGTTATTGTTGGGCCTTGAAGTCGCTCAGGGTGATGCTGCCGTCATCCTTCATCGTGACAGTAGCGCTCAGGGTGGGCATGTCGTCGTAGTGCAGCACCTTGCCCGTGACAAAGTTCACGCCAGGCGTGATGTTTACCGTTATCGGGCCCTCGATGCCGTAGCTGATTTGCTCGCCGATGTAGATGGCATCGTCCATAAAATCGCCCATGTCAGTGATTGTGTTAGTCGCCTTGGCCAATTCCTTGCCCTCGGCATAGAAGGTGATTTCCTGACCGTCGATGCTGTAGGTCAGCGCCTTGCACAGGGCCTGCTGCATCTCGTAGGGGTCAATCGAGTTGACAATGCTGGCATAGCCGTCATCACCGAAACGCAACAGATAGGGACGCTCGACATTCACGCCGGTGCCCTCCATGTCGCTGCCTAGAATCCACAGGTCGCCAGTGGCGGCATCATAGTGTGCGCGAGGCATGCGGCCGTGGCGCAGTTGGGGCAGGGCGGTCTTCACATCGCCCTTGGCAACCACGATGCCGTAGCCCTCGCTGGATACCTCGTCGCTGCACTTCAGCAGGCTCCACACGCTCACGCCAGTCGTCTTGTCCTCCATCATTGCCTCATAGCAGTCGTCGATATTGACTCTTTTCATCAGGTCAACAACTGCTTGGGGTGCATCGCCGGGTGTGACAGCCTCTTCCATCGTTCCATTCACGGGGCGCTGGGTGGCATTGCCCTTGCAACCCGTCATCATCATGCCACACAGTGCAGCCACTGCGGCAACCATCAACCATTGTTTCATCTCTTTCATCATAGTTCAATTATTTATTGTTTTCTGTTGGGGGCAAAGGTAATCATTTTTTCTAATTCTCTCACAAAACAAAAAAAATGCGGTTATAATCGCATGAAGCAGGTGAACAGCTGCGACGATAACCGCAATAGCGACGATATCCTGTCAGTCGGTCATTCTTTCTTTTTGGCATCGAGGTGGTAGGTGAACGAGATGCCGATGTAGTGGTGCAGCGTGTCCTGCCACTCACTGGTCTGTTGATAGGCGGTCTGGCTACTCCAGCGGTAGTCGTCCTGATTGAGGATGTCGTCGGCGTAGAGACGGACTATGCCTTTGTTTTTCAGGACTTTCCAAGCGACTGAGGCGTCCCACAGCAGGCGGTTACGGTTCATGCCGCTTGAAGCATAGCCACGACGCATGGACTCGGTGAGGCTGGACGAGAAGACAAAGTTGCGGTAGTTGGCCTCAAACTCGATGCCGAAGTTGTTGTTCCACAGCGTGGTGTTCTGGATGGGCGACTGCGAGAAGCGCAACCGGTCGGCATCCACCTCGGCAAAGGCCGAAGCCTTGATCCAGTTGTGGTCAAATGACACGGTCAGCTTGTCCTTGGGGTGAACGCTCGTCTGGCGGTTGAGGATGCGCTCCCCGTGGGTGGGCAGCATGGTCAGGTAACCGTAGTACCGTCCGCCCATGACCTTGAGGTCGTTCTGCAAGCGGAAGTAGCTGCCCAGGCCGTGGTCATAGTTGAGGTTCACTTCCCACACGCGGTTGCCGGTCACGGTCTCGGGGCGGCTGGTATAGACATTGGTCGCCGGGTCATAACTGAGGGCCGTGACGTTGTTGTGGTCGGCAGTGGTGTATTTGGCATTGAAGCCTATCGACAACTGCCTGCTCGGGACGATGGCCTTGTAAGCCAACTGAATCTGGTGGGAGTGGCTGTCCTTCAACAGGGGGTTGCCCTCGGTGATGAACAGCGGATCGCTCAAGTCACGGTAGCCGATGGTCTGGAGCAATTCGGGGCGCGTGGTCTTGTAACTGTAATTCAACTCCAGGCTCATGCTGCGGTTCATTTTCCATGAGGCCTTGAGCGACGGCTCGACCTTGAAGCGGTTCCTCACGGCGGCGGTGTCGAGCAGGGCACGGCGGTAGTCCTGGTGCTCATGGTTCCATGTCATGGCCGCCTTGGGTTGCAGTTGCACCTGGCCGATGTTGAACGTCGAGCCGGCAGTGAGGGTGTGGCTGGTGTTGCGGTAGCGGTTGTTGAACGAGTTGGCGGCATCGGCCATGCCGTCGGTGGTAAAGTCGCAGTCCATCTTGTTGTTGTCGTGGCCCAATTGATACTCTGCATTGAGTAGCCAGGCCTTGGTCAGCCAGCGCTCCAGAGTCATGGTTGACACCAGATTGAGCCGTGAGTAGGGCTCAATGGCCTGCTGGCTCAGGGTGGATGAGAGGCCGCTGTGATGGTCGGTGATGGTGCGGTCGGCCCAGCGCTTGTTCTTGCCGTCGGTATAGTTCAGTCCCCCGCCGATCTTGAAGGAGCCGTCCTTGAAGAAGTGTGTCCAACTGCCCTGAGTGCTGATGCCGGTCTCGTGCCCGCGGGTGAGGGTGCCCACGTGCTGGTTAATCGTGGGCGTGTAGCTGTAGCCTGAATCGACCGACTGCTCGGTGTCCCGTCGGCTGATGGAGCGGTTATTCTTGTATTCGGCCTGCGCCCACAGGAAGACGGTGTTGGCCGTGTCGGGCCTCCAGCGCATCATGCCCAGGATGGTCGGGTTGAGCTGGTGGCTGCGGTCAAAGCCCTCCACCTTGTTGCGGCTCCGTGCCTCGCCGGGGAAGTAATTCTCGGTTTCGCTGCCCGAACTTTTCCACCGGTCGTCATGCGCCAGTCCTCCGCTGATGCTGTAGTAGCTCTTCAGGGTCTTGTCGCCCTGCTCGCGGCCCCAGTTGTGCTGGTATCCGCCCGAGATGCCTTGCTCCTGGCCCAGACCGAAGCCTGAATTGAGTGAGTATTGGCCCTGGTATCGCCTGTGCCGCTTGGCCACATTATTGGCGTCGCCGAATACCATGACCGGGTCATTCTTGGACAGGCGGTTCATTGTCACCTCGGCCTCATAGTGGTCGCGGGTCCTGTAACCCGCCATGGCGTCGCCATACCAGCGGTCGAGGAAGCCCGGCTTGACGGTCAGGTCCAGCACCATGTCCTCGCTGCCGTCGTCGTTGCCGGTGTGCTCCTTGAGTTCCGATGCCTTGTTGTAGGCCTTGATGTTCTGTACGGCCTCGGCAGGCAGTTGGCTCACCAGGTCGTTACCGCCAAAGAGGCTCTCGCCGTCCATCGTCAGGCGGATGGGTTTGCCGTTCCACCACAGTTTGCCCTTGTCATCGACCTCCACGCCAGGCAGTTGCTTGATGAGTTCGTCGAGGCGGGCGCCCTGTTGCAGCCTGAAGGCCGACGGGTTGAACACGATGGTGTCGCCGCGCATCGTGAACCTTTTTGCATGGCCCGTGACCTCGACCATCTGCAGCATCTGGGAGGACATCTTCAGCTCGATGGCGCCGATGTCGAGCGTGTCGCGGCGGCTGTCGGACAGCGCCATGACGTTTTTCTTCTTGTAGTAATAGCCCAGCATCGACACCGTCAACTCGACGCGTCCATTGCAGTTGAACGAGAAGCGCCCCAGCGAGTCGGCAATCACGGTGCTGCCCGAATAGCTCGTTTCGCCGATTTGCTGCATATACTTCACCGTCGCCCCGGGCAAGGTCTCCCGGGTATCGGCATCGATAACGCGACCGCTGATAATATCGGCATCTGACGATAAAGTACTGAAAATTAGTAAAATAATAGTTATTAGATGTTTCATGATTGGGTGTAGTGGTGGCTGTCTCATGCAATGTTATACATGAAACAGAGATTAAAATCAATTATGGTTAATGGCGGTTAGTTCTTGATTTTGCTCTGGAGCAGATCGACCATGCTCTCGAGGAAGAGGAGTTCGTTCTCCTTAAGTTTGTTCTTGGCCTTGAGTTGCTTATAGACCGATGCCAGTTGCTGCATGCCGATTTTCAGGTCGGTCTGGTCCAGACCCTCGGTGTCCTTGCACAGCTCGTAAAGTTTGGACAAGTAGAGGTAGCGGTTGCCGTTCTCCTGCACCTTGTTGACATAGAAGAGCAGTTTTTTCATCCACGACTCGCCATCGGTCTTGCTCGAGGAAGAGAAAGAGTACACATGGGTTTGGCCGTCCGAAAAACCGGAAAGCGCTCCCTGGGCCTTCTCCAGACGTCCCTGGGCCTTCTCCATGGCACTACGATACCTCTCCATGCCCTCCTGGTATTTCTCCATGCCGGCCTGGAATTGCGACATATACTTGTCGTAGTCGTCAGGACTCATAACCACCGAACTGATTCTCCTGCCGTCGGTCGCTTTGGGCTTGATGGGAGCATAGGTGGTGACGATTCGACCATCGATGCTTTTGTCAACGTTTTCTTCCCACTCGATGGTGTAGGTCGTGCGGTGTTCCTTGTCATTGGGGGCGATAAAGCCCACAGTATAGCAGTGGTCACAGTCCAAGCCCACCGTGATGGCATTTTCAGGGCTGTAATACAGGCGGTAGCCCAGGAAGGTACCGTCATCGTTGTCATTCCACCACAGGGTGTAGATATCTGCCGAACTGTTGCCATTGACTTGCTCATAGACCCGTTTGGCGTCGTTAATCAGGTTCATGTTCTCGCTGTCGATGGTGAACTTGATCACGTCGAGTTGGCCTTCCTTGACTCCGGTCTCGGGGTCGGTGTAGGTGGTGTGCATCTGGCTGAGGTCCTCAAGCGGCACGGCATTGGTGATGTTGTCGAATGCCTCCTTTAGGCGGTCCTCATAGACGTTGGCGCTGACCGTTGCCGGCACGAGCAGGGCGATGAGCGCCGCGATGATGGTGATATGGCTGGTTGTCTTCATAATGCAGGAATATTGGTTGTGGGTTGGTTGTTCAATTCGTTTTCTAATTCTTGCTCGATGTTGATGAGCACGATGCTGCCGTCCTCGTCTTGCACTGCACGGAATCCGTTGGCTTCCAGGTCAATGATGAAGGCGCGGCGCTTCAGGTCGGCCAGTTCGCGTTGCAGCCGTTCGTTCTCACGGGCCAGTTTGGCATTTTCGGCTTGCAGGTGGCGGGTGGATTTGGAAACTGGACGAACCGGTTTATTGGGACAGGCTGGAGTGATTGGAGCGACTTCTGCCAGTTGCTGTGGCTGTGATTCTGCTTCCACTGCCGCTGGTGTGGCGATGGTGTCCGCTTTTTGGGCGATGCCTGGAGGCGTTTCAGGCACAGTGACTGTGGTTGCCGGGCGGTACAGCACGGCGGTTGCCACGATGACGGCGGTGATACAGGCTGCGGCGGCGATGCCCCACCAGCGCCGCCCCATGACTCCTGCCAGTGACGGGCGAGAGGGTGCCTCGGACAACAGGCCGCCCTCCATGCCGCGGTCGAAGTAACCGAACATGTCACGGTAGTCCTCCCACTCGGCGGGCACATCGCCCTTGCGGAAGTAGTCGGCCAGCTGGGACTCTTCCTCCACGGTCGTCTGCCCGTCCATGAACTTGTCGAGCAGTGCCTTGATGTGATGTTGTGAATACCGTTTCATTGTCTCTGGTTTTTATATTGTCTGATTTCTTCTAACAGTTGCCGTCGCGCTCGTGCCAGCAGTGTGTTCACGCTTGCGGGCTTGATGCCCAGGATGGCGGCAATCTCGTCGTTGGATTGATGCTCCACCTGCCGCATGTGCAACACCGCGTGCTGGGTGGGCGGTAAATCCCTGATGCGTTGCTGCAGCCAGTGTTCGTCCTCGCGTTGCTCGATGATGTCGAGAGGGGAGGGAGCCGCTTGATTGGCTGCCAGCCGCTCGTCGAGCCGAAGCGGCGGCTTGTAGCGTTGTTGGTTCAGTGCCAGGTGGCGGGCAATCACCGTGGCATAGCCCTCGGGATTGTAGAGGCGGGGATCGTCACGCATCTGCCATAGGCGCACCATCGTCTCTTGGGCGATATCCTCGGCGGTGTCGGCATCGGCGCCCGCTGCAGCTGCAGCTTGCAAGGCATGCACCCTGAGCCGTGTCGCCTGTTGTTCAAATGCGTCTCTCGTCATCAGTTGTCTTCGTTCTCTGTTTGAATGTTACACTATAATAACACCCAACAACCCCGTTTTTAAACACCAAAACGAGTTTTTTTATATTTTTTAGCCCAATGATTAAAAAAATAAAAAGCTCACCGGGGTGATCGGTGAGCCGTATGGTTTTGTCGTTTCTCTTTTAAAAGCTGATATAATTGCCATCAGTGCGTCATGTGGTTGTGGGCCGAGAAGATGCGCTGCGGCAGTTCCATGGCCAGGATGATGCCCAGGACAATGGCCATGGCGATTTTGCTGGCCACCCACCCGCTCTGTAACGAGAGGTTGAACTGTTCGTCGGTGAGGTAATAAGTAAACCAGAAAATGCCGGCTCCAGGCACCAGCGGGAAGATGCCGCACAGCAGGAATCCCTGCGCCGGGATGCGGAACGGAATGGCTGCGAAGCGCGACAGGATACACACCAGCGTGGATGCGGCGAAAGTGGCACCCGTGGGCGATGCGCCGTACTCGCGCACTAGTATCAGATAAAGTGCCCACCCAATGGCGCCGATGATTCCGGCGGGCAAATAGTGTTCGCGGTCGATGCCGAAGAGTAACGCAAACGCCGCTGTGCCGGTAAATGCCGCCAGGAATTGCCACAAGAGGCCGGCGGTCTGTGGATTCACCATCATCGTGAGGTTGGCCACACCGCCATGCAGTGAACCGTCAATAATGAAGCCGAGTGACACCCCCACGGCAATGCAGAAGAAGCCCAGCATCGCATCGGTGAGGCGTGTGAAGCCGGCGATATAGTCAGAGTTGGCCAAATCACGCACTCCGTTGACAAACGGCACACCGGGAATCAGGGGCATGATGGCGCCGATAATGACATTGGCCAAGCTAATGCCGGAGCCCATGCGCCAGGCGATGACGCACAGCAGCGTTGCCACTAGCGCATTGCAGACGCCTCCGACAATCTTTGAAAGGTAACGGCCACTGACCCACAGGACGAAGACATACAGCAACCCTCCCACAACGAGGTCAACAGCACAGTCAATCCATCCGCCGCCAAACACGGCACAGAATCCCGCTGCACCGAATGCCGACCCCAGTATCTGCTCCCACGCGGGCTTGGCTGGCGCAGTGCTGATTTGCTCCAGACGCTCGCGGGCCTCGGCCAGGCTGGTTTTGCCGTTGGCGATATCATAGCTCAAGCGGTTCACGGCTACGACTTTGGACAGCTGTATGGCTTTGAGGGGGATGAATTCCACATTGGCATAGGTGGATGCCTGTCCTCCTGATTTAGTGATTTTATTGGTATGGCCGGTAGTGAAAATGCCGTTGGACAGCACATAGAAGTTGCCTGAATCCACACCAAAGTGTGATGAGATTCGGCTCATAATGTCCTCCACGCGTGAGATTTCTGCTCCGTTCTCCAGCAGGATGTGCCCTGCCTTGGCTGCCACATCCAGCACTTCGGTCAAATTGGGTTGTTCTGTCATATCAGTTTTTGGGGGTGTTATGTTTAGTTAAATCAGTCTGAACAGCTGTTATCTGCGATAACGGTTGCTCAGCAAGACGATGGTATAGAGGGTGCAGATGAAGACTGAGATGATCGAGGCCTCGGGGCCAAAGGCACCGCCGGTGATGATGTCGGGGCCGTTGACGGTGGTCATGAGCATCGTGGTGCCGGCATGGGTGCCCGAAACGGCGAGCCCGAAGACATTGCCCTGCACATAGTTCCATGCCCAGTGGATGCCGATGGGTACCCACAGGGTGCCCGACCACTTGTAGGCGGCAGCCAGCAGCAGGCCGGCCTCAATAGAGATGGCCAGCGACGACCACCAGGTGGCATGATCGTTGGGTAAGTGTCCTAAACCGAAAAAAAGTGCCGATATCAGCAGTGCGGCCCCTGTGTTCCAGCGCTCATCAATCCAGCGGAAGAGGACGCCGCGGCAGATGATTTCCTCTCCCACAGCTACGGCAAGGAACAGCATGATCGCCCTCCATTGCCCTTCTTCCGAGAAGCCTCTCCATGTCACCGTGGCGCAGCCACTGGCCACGATGGTACTCACCACCAGCACCATGCAGATGCCGCCAACGAGCAACCCCAGCAGGGTGTGGGGAATGAGTCGGCGCAGGCTCAGGTCGGTGGGCCAGTGACTCTCCAGGAGCCTCACGAAGAGGGCATACAGGCCTAGGATGATGGCGGCAAAAATGACGGTCATGCTGGGATGACCGAAGATGTTTGATAACTCAAATCCCGCTTCCACAAATCCGGAACCCAGCACCGACAGGATGAATGCTGCAATGAATAGCAGCGCCCATTTCCACCATGCGAGTTGTCTTACCAGTGTTGCCATGTTGCTGTTTACTGAATGATTGCCTACACCCACAATCAAAAATCCTTAATCATCACCGCAAAATTAGCAAATTCTTTATAAATTTGCCACAATGGAGATTAAAGAGTTGCATTTTGCTCACCGCCGGGTGTGCCTGTACCGTCTGGTCGATAGTGAGGCACCGCTGGTCTATTCGATTGATTATCATGAGAATGGACAGTTGCTGTTGGAGGCTTGCCGCCAAGTGGGCTGCAGTGGCTTTAACTTGGTGACCATCAGCGGGCTGCGTTGGAATCAGGAACTATCGCCGTGGCCCGTCGGGACGGTGGTGTCCAAGGACGATAATTTTGCGGGCGAGGCTCCACAGTGGTTGCCTGTGCTCACTGGTGAGGTCGTGCCTCAAGTCGAGCGGCTGCTCCCCTCGCCACCCCAGTGGCGCTGCCTGGCAGGATACTCGTTGGGCGGGTTGTTTGCCGTGTGGACGGCCTTTCAGACCAATCTGTTTACGCGCATCCTGTCGGCATCGGGGTCGATGTGGTACCCTGGCTGGTTGGAGTATGCCCGTGAGCACCAACTCGCTGCCGATCTGAGCGGTGCCTACCTCTCGGTGGGCGAGCAGGAGAGCACAGCGCGCAATGCCGTGCTGCAGACCGTCGGCGAGCGCACCCGCGCCATGGCTGCACTGCTGAACGAACGCGGTGTCCCCGCCAAATTTGAACTCAACCCCGGCAACCACTTCAAGAATCCGCCTCTGCGAGTCGTCAAGGGCATCAACTGGCTCCTCCACAACGACTAAAAAAAGGAAAACAAGAAATACAATAAGTACTATGCCATCCGGCTGAATTTTAAAGACAACTCGGACAACTTTTACAACTTTTTAATGACAACTGAATATTCTCAATGTGCTGGTTATCAGACTTTTCAGATGATTCAGTTGTTATTTTGAGTTTCGGGAAGCCATCTGGTGTGTGCGTTTCTTGTTTTTAGAACAGCAAGGCGTTTTTTTTTATTTGATGGTTGTCTTTTTTATGTTTCTTGTCTTGAAATAGGCATTCGAGGCGAGTTTTTTTGTACCTTTGCAGGCTCAAAAAAAAGACCAAGATTCTCAATGCGCAAGCAAGACAACTATACATTCCTGACCACGGCGCCCATCCATCGCGTGATTCCAGCGATGGCGGTGCCCACAGTCATCAGTATGCTTGTCACGAGCATCTATAATCTGGTAGACACCTATTTCGTGGGGCTCATCAACACCCAGGCGACAGCAGCCGTGGGTGTGGTCTTTCCCGTGATGGCCATCATCCAGTCCATCGGCTTCCTCTTTGGACAGGGGTCCGGCACCTACATGTCGCGACACCTGGGTGCCCGCCGTCTCGACGAGGCGCGTCAGATGGCTGCCACCTCGTTTGTCGGCAGCATCATTTGTGGCTTGGTAATCACGGTGCTAGGTCTGATTTTCTTGAAGCCGTTGTCCGTCGTGCTGGGTTCCACGCCCACCATTCTGCCCTATACGATGCAGTTCATGGGGGTCATTCTGCTGGGAGCCCCGCTGATGACGGCCTCGATGGTCATCAACAACCAGATGCGTTTCCAGGGCAATGCCACCCAGGCGATGTACGGCATGATTTCGGGTGCCGTGCTCAATGTGTTGCTGGTGCCGCTGTTCATGTTCACCTTCGGGCTGGGCATCCTGGGCACCGCCATCGGCACGGTATTGAGCCAGTTGTTCGGTTTCATCGTCCTATGGGTGATGTCGCGCCGTGGCGAGAACATCCCCATCGACCTGAAGCAGTCCTCACGCCGCTGGCATTTCCAGGCCGAAATCCTCAAGGGCGGCACGCCGTCGCTCACGCGCCAGGCGCTGGCGAGCATTGCCACGCTGATGCTCAATGTGGCAGCCGGCGTGTATGGCGACGCTGCCATCGCGGGCATGTCGATTGTGTCCAGGTTGGCGTTCATCATCTTTGCTATCATCATCGGGGTGGGGCAGGGCTATCAGCCTTTCTGCGGCTTCAACTATGGCGCGGGCAACTACAAGCGGCTGCTCCGTGGCTTCTACTTCACCATCCTGCTCGACATGGCCGTGCTGGTGGTGATGTGC
>ONYP01000075.1 GCA_900322135.1 uncultured Prevotellaceae bacterium | reverse complement strand
CAGCGCGTCGCCCACGGCCATCTGCTCAGCCTTGTTGGCATAGGAGCCCTTGAGCCACAGGATGGCTTTGCCGTCGGGAATCGTGGTCGAGCCCTGGGCATCGATGATATCCTCGATGATGCAGTGCTCCATGCCGTTGGCGAGCCAGCGGAACGGCTCACCGGCAGGGCGCAGCACTACCATCTTGCCTGTGTTGGAGGCGTCATAGGTCACGGGGCCGTAACTGCGGGTGAACAAGATGGTCTGGTTGGTGGCGATGTTCTCGTAGGCATAACGCATGCGGTTCACCAGATTCAAGGCAAAGGAGGTCTCGCCACAGGTTACCGTACCCGTGAAGGTCAGGCGGTCGACGAAGGGGTGCCCGCTGTCGTCCAGCACCAGGCAAGCGCGGTTGTGGCTGCTCAGCACCAGTTCGTCGTTGCGCACCTGTCCGCTCAGGGGCAGGCCCACTTCGTTGGTCGGTGAGGTCATGAAGAAATCGCCATTGACGGCACCCACAACCTCGTGCCCGGGGCGGTTGTTGCGGCTTGCCATGTTGACGGGCGTCTCGCTGCCCACCGATTTCTCGGCTCCCAGGCAGGTCTCCATCGTGATGTAGGGGTTGGTCAGGTCCATCTCGACGACACTCACCTTGAGCGGCAGCGCCGGGATGTCATATTTTGCCGCTGTCACGCCGGGACCGGCCAGATGGGGGAAGATGAGCGTGTCCACATCATAGGCCTTGCCGCCAATCACCCATTGGTCGCGGGCCAATCCCGTGAGGCAGACCAGCGACAGGACGGCAAGGCATAGGGCTTGTCGGCTGATAGGTTTCATGATTGCAGGATAATGCCGATGAGAGCGTTGACATCGGCGATGCTGACCTCGCCGTCGCTGTTGACATCGCCACTGGGCTGGCTATGGCCTGAAAGAATCATGTCGATGAGGGCATTGACATCGGCGATGTTGACCTCACCGTCGCAGTTGACATCACCAGGGTTGACGGGTTGCGGCGTTTCGCCGGCATCCACATTGCGGCCGATTTTGTAGACGGCCATACCGTTGTAGGCCTTGAAGGTGAGCAGTGTCACCTCTTCATAGCCCTCGCTGTCAACACCGTACTCGACGGCGAAGCAATGCACGCGCAGACCACTGTCGTTCATCTTGCCCAGACTGTCGGCGGGAATCGTCCAGTACTTGGTCATGCCGCCCAGCGACTGTCCCTCGCCCAACTCGCAGATGTTGGCCTGGCAGCCGTGGCCGTTACCGTGCATGTCGGCATTGACATACACCAGGAAGTCTCGTCCGTCAAGTTTGAATTCCATGCAGCCGTTGGGCTGTGATTGTGGCCACAGTGCGGGATCAGTGTCCTCAAACGAGTCGATGACCGAACCCGAGAAGTCGTAGATGACGGGTGCGGTGTCAAAGCAGTCGATGTAGAACATCTCGCCACTATAGCGTGAGTCCTCGTCGGGGCCCTCAATCATCTTGATGACAGGTGCCAGCGAGAAGCCCGTCTTGGTCTCGGGATAGAAGTTGATGATGTCCATGTAGGGGTCACCGTCAAATCCACCTTCCCAGTCGCCGCCCTGGTCGGCATGCATGCGGTACAGGGTGGGGAAGCCGGGGTCGGCAGTAGAGCCCGACACGGTCATGATGTTGCATTCGGCCTGTTCGAGGGTGATGTCGCCGATGACATCCAGGTAATCGGTGCGCTGCGGCGCGTCGCCCTTGTCCATCTCGACAACGAGGGTGAGTTCACCCGTCTCGGTGTTGACGAGATACACGGGGATATACTGCTGCACCGTGCTGGTCATCGGAGCCACCCAGATGTGGTGGAAACTGTCCTTGCCGATGCTGGCGATACCCAGGAAACGGTCGTAGGGGGCACCGTCGAGCGTCAGGGGCAGGTCGGGCAGCGGGCTGCCGTCGACGGCCGAGAAGCGGTGGATGATGGACTGTGCAATCGTGTCGGTGCCCACGATGACAGGTTCCTCGCTGCGTGCGACATAGATAATGCCCTGATCCATCGTTGCCGTGCGTGCACGCTGGTTGCAGATGGCGTTGTCGTTATAGGCGGTGCCGCTGTGAACGCGGTCAAATATCCACTTGTTGACGATTTTGATGCCGTTCACCTCTTGGTAGGTCTGGCCGTCGGTGATGGCCCATGCACTGAGCGATGCAGCAACCAGGGCGATGATGAGTAGTAGAGATTTTTTCATTTTATATCTGTTTTTAGTGTTTAGGTTAATATAGATTTCACGCTAAACTGCCAGACCGCTAAGCGATTTTCATTGTGTGCAGGAGGCTCGCAATAACTAATCTTAGCGCCTTAGCGGTTTAGCGTGAAATCTTGTGCTGATGGATTAACTGTTCAGGATGATGTCGATAAGAGTGTTGACATCGGCGATGTTGACCTCACTGTCACCGTTGACATCGCCGTTGGGTAATATGTTGCCTGACAGGATCATGCCGATTACCGTGTTGACATCGGCGATGCTGACCTCGCCGTCGCCGTTGACATCGCCCTTGACGCCGGGATCAGGCTGTTCACCGCCCACATTGGTTCCAATCTTGTAGACGGCCATACCGTTGTAGCACTTGTAGATGAACAGGGTGACTTCCTCGTTACCCTCATCGTCGGTACCATACTCGATATTCATGCTCTCGACGCGCGTGCCACCGTCGCTCACGGCACCCAGTTCATCGGGCACCATCCAGTAGCGCTGCAGACCGCCCAGGGTCATGCCCTCGCCGAGTTCGCAGATGTAAACCTGGCAGGCCTTATTGATCATTGTAGCCTCGTCAACACCGGTGTACTGTGCTGCGACAAACACGATGAAGTTGCGGCCTTCGAGCGTGAACTCGCACACGCCGTTGGCGCCCACATCCATGGGCCAGAAGGCGGGGTCTACTTCCTCGAAGTTGTCGACCATCGTTCCTGTCACATCATACAGGATGGGTGATGACGAGAAACCGTCGACATAGAACAGTTCGCCGCTGTAGCGGGTGTCCTCATCCTCGCCCAGGACCATCTTCACCACGGGCGCATATCCCCATTGGGTAACCGTTTCGGGGTAGAAGTCGAGGATGGCGAGATAGGGGTCACCCTCAAAGCCGCCTTCAAAGTCACCGCCTTGGTCGGCATGCCAGCGGTAGATGTACTCTGAACTGGCGCCCACGGTCATGATGTTGCACTCGGCCTCTTGGCGCGTGATGTCGCCCATGACATCGATGTAGTCGCAGCGCTGCAGTGCGTCGCCCTTATCGAGCTCACCAATGAGGGTGAGTTCACCGGTCTCCTTGTCCACCATGTAGACGGGTTGCATCGATGCCAGTTCGCTGGTGTAGGGTGCCATGTAGAGGTGTCCGAAGTTGTCTACGCCTACCGTGTTGGAACTCAGCACGGCACCGCCGTAGATGTTGCCGTCAAGCGTCAACGGTAGTTCCTTGACGAGCTCGCCGTTGGCAGCATTGACCTTGTAGATGACGCTCTGGGCCAGCGTGTCGGTGCCCATGATGACCGTGTTGGCATTGGAACGGGCGATGTAGATGTAGCCGTCGTTCATTACCGCGGTGCGGGCGCTGGTGTTGCAGTAGGGCTGGTTGGACCAGGTGTCGCCGGCGTGGGCACGGTCTTGTATCCACATATTCACGATGTTAATGCCGTTGACGGGCTCATACTGAACCCCGTCGGTGATGCCCCAAGCGGTAGCAACAGCCGAAGCCATGAAGAGTAAAAAGATTAAAGATTTTTTCATAAACTGCTGATTTTTAATTTGTTATATTTTGTTAATTGATTTGACTATTCATTTTAAAGGCAAATTTAGTGAAAGCTTAGCGCAATCGCAAGAAAAACAGGCGTTTTTTCTTGCGATTGTTTATCCTTGCAGGATGAGGTCGATGAGCGAGGCGACATCGGCGATGGTGACCTCGCCGTCGCCGTTGACATCGGCCTGTAGTGCCGTGCCGTCGCTCAGGATAATGTCGGTGAGTGCACCCACATCGGCGATGTTGACCTCGTCATCGTCGTTGATGTCGCCCTTGATGAAGGTGTCGGTGCCCTCAAATCCCAGTTGCTGGTCCATCCACTTGATGCGGTGCCGCAGCCAGCGTTTGAGATAGGCGATTTCGTCGTTGTAGTTGCGGGCGATGTAGTAGTTGGGCCACACATATTTGCCCCATATGGGGTAAGCCATGTAATTGCGTTGCTCTGCTCCGCCGATGGTAATCACACTTGTGAGCGAGTCGATGGTGTGGTAGAGACTGTCGATGGTGAGATTGGAGGTGCGGTACTGTGCCCATCGCTGCTTGAGGCGGGCGACATAGGTGTCGTCGTTGTTGAGCGTATACCACCAGAAAGGCACCATGTTGGTAGAGGCACTGGCGTTGGCGTGGAGCAGGTCGTTCATTTGGTAAATCCATGTGTCGGTGCGCCATCCGTCGTGGTAGTTGGCGTTGCCGTAGGCGAGATTCATATCCCACACGACCATCTTGAAACGCGGGTCCTGACTGTCTCGCCGCTTGAAGAACTTGCCGCTCAGGCGGTAGCCGTCGACATTGTGGCCGATTTCCATGGCGAGCTGGTAGTCGATGAATGACATCTCGTCGATAAGGGTACACTCGCCGGTCTCTTGGTCGCGGTAGCGGTCGAATGCCAGGGCTGTCTCCATGCTGTTGATGCTTTGCTGGATGTAGAAGCGCTGTGCAATGGTGAGGTCCTCGTAGTCGGGAATCTTGTATTGGAAGTAGATGTAGCTGGTGGTGATGGGCGTGCCGTCGCTGAGCACCGGATGTCGGCGTGAGCGGTAGACCTCTTCGACGTCGTCGTTGCGTTCCACTTCCATCATGTAGCCGCCAGTGATTTCGTCACCTTCTTCGCCCGGGTCATCGAGGTGGAGGCGGTAGCGTCCCTTGGAGACGACCTCCGAGAGGATGAAGACGCCGTAGTAGGTGCCGTTGTAGATGAGTTCGCAGTAGCGTCCCTGTGGGGTGTATTCCATCCATGGCCTGGAAATCTCAAAGGCGAGCATGTCGCGTATCATGCTCTTGTCGGCGTAGGGGGCGAGCAGCGCCCAGTTGTTGTCCTTGCCCATGCCCAGCAGCGACACTTTCACCCAGGAACCACCCTGTTCGAGCGGCTTGTTGAGTGGCCGCAGGGAATAGGGCTTCTTGGAGCTGTAGGTGTAGGAGGAGCGCCCGCGGTAGCGCAGTGCGATGTAGCCGTCGTAGTCGATGTGCTGGCCGGGGTGTGCTACCGTGTCGGCGTAATTGATTTGCCCGTCGCCGTTGTGCAGGATTTTCATGCGTGCGGTGATTCTCTGGTCCTGCTGCACGGTGCTGTCGACGGTAAGCCACACGATGGGCAGGTTGGTCGAGGTGAGCCTCACATATTTGTTGTGGGGTGCGGCAATGGCCTGACCCTGGGCAGCCAGACAGCCTGCCCAGAGCAAAACCGTGAACCAGAGAAGTTGCCGTTTCATTTTTAGTTCTTTATTATTGGTAACGATATAGCAGTTGGTCTAGGTCGTTTTTTAGTCTTCCAATCAAACGAATTCCGTTAATATAACAAATCGTGAAATAAGCCTAATCAACGAAATCAGCATCAGTTCCGCAGGGTCCAGTGCAACTGCTGTGTCATTGCCTTTTATTGTTTTCAGTCGTGGGTTTTAAATTTTTGGAGGTCTGTGCTCTCAACTGGAAACTGATAGCCTGAGGCGCAAAAATTTTGAGTCTCTGCAAAAACTATTTCAGAATCAATCCTATCAGGGCGTTGACATCGGCAATGTTGACCTCGCCGTCGTTGTTGACATCGGCCGCCCGTGTGGCTTGGCCGGCGATGATGAGGCCAATCAACGCGTTGATGTCGGCGACACCCACCTCGCCGTCGCTGTTGACATCGCCCGGGGTCATCTCGTGGTAGACGAAGGAGCGCACGGGGCAGTAGTCGGTGTACTGGATGGTCGTGCCGGTGGCCAAGGTGCGGTAGCCGTAGCGTGCGCGCACATAGTAGGTGCCACCGTCAACGAGTTTGCCTGCGCCCTTGATGTCTCCCAGCAGGGGCGTTTCAAAGGTTCTTTCCAGCGTGCCGTTATAGGATGTGCGGGTGGGGAAGGTCTCGGAATTGCTGATCTGCACCTTCAGCGACGCCGTGCCTTCGATGGGTTCAAAAGCCACTTTGTCGATGTTGTACAGTATTGTGTCGTCATCGGCAGGACGCAGATAAGCGGGCACGGGCGGAATCACCTCGACGGTGGTGAATGGTGAGACAGGAGTTGTCACCGTGGCGCTGCCGTAGGTGGCCGTGACGCGCACATAATAGGTCGTGGCGCCCGACAAGCGGTATTGCGGCACTTGCCATTGCGGCTCGTGAAGCACGACGGTGTCGGCATTGCTCATCGTCCGTGACGAGGACAATTCCAGCCGATAGGTCGTTCCCGGTGCTCCGGGAGTCCACATGATGAGGGGCTTGAGGGGAACGGCTGTGGCATCGCTGGCGGGAGAGGTGACACACATCTGGCCGATGGTGAACTGGCGCAGGGCACTGGCGTTGTCCCACTGGTTGAGCCCGCGTGCCACGACGCGCCACCAGTAGGTGCCCGCGGTCAGGCAGGGGATGTAGGGCAGGGGACAACTCATCGAGTCGACCTCGACCTGTGACACCAGGGAATCCATCTCGCTGTCGGCAAACACCTGCACGACATAGAGCGACGACTCGCCTTGCCATTGCAGTGACGAGAGTTCGGGCACCTCGGCTCCGTCCTCGGGATAGAGCAGCACGGGCTCTGGGGCCTGGGTGGGCACGGCACCCGGAGTGACGGGGGCATACTCGTTCTCCCAGCGGTCAAGGATGGTCACCGCATAGTGGTAACCCTCGCGTTTCGCTGCGGGCACGGTATAATTGGCCCAGTAACTGATGCCCTCGATATAGGATGCCTGGCAACTGAAGTCGCGGTCATCCACGCCGTCGGGGATGGTATAGACGACATAGCGCACATTGGGGATGCTGTCCCAAGTGAGTTTGCCGTCGCTGTACTCAAGGTTGGTCACCGTGGTATAGGTCTGGTCGGGCTTGATCCATGCCGGGGCAGGGTTCAGGGCGATGGTAGGATAGAGGCTGTCCTTGAGCCAGATGCGCAGCTGGCGCACCTTGCCGTCGATGACCTCCTTCTTGTTGCGCCAAGTGTTGTAGCGGAAGTACACCATGCCGGGGTTGCCGCCGGCTGCCATCGCTTCGCGCATGACGCGTCCCTGCTTGATGAACTCGGCGAGCGTCCAGCCCTCCTCGTCGGGAACCCACTGGCTGATGAAGATGTGGCGGTTGAAGCGTGCGGCCATCTTTCCCCACCAAGTAGTGACGCCGGTAAAGGTGCCTGTTGTCTTCCAGTAGACCTGTGGCGCCAGGAAGTCGATGGTGCCGCGTGTCACCCATGCCATCGGGTCGCTGTAGATCTGGTTATACTGCCAGTCGCTGCCCACGGGGCACGGCTCCACGCCATACTTGTCGGCGACGGCTTGGGCGGTGCATGCCACACCGGCGGGACCGATGCCGAAGCGCACCCATGGCTTCACCTGCTTGACCATGTCGTTGACATCCTTGACCATCTGGTTCACATTCTCGCGGCGCCAGTCGCCCTGTGACATCGTGCCTCCTGCAGCCTTGTAGGCATTATACAGGTCGGCGTCGAGCGAGAACGACGGGTTGTCCTGATTGTAGAAATAGTCGTCGAACACCAGTCCGTCGACATCATACTTGACAAGGATGTCCTGGCACACATCCACCACGCGCTGGCGCACCTCGGGGATGCCGGGATTTAGCACCGTCTCGTAGTCGGTCGTGAGCAACCATTCGGGGTGCGTGTGGATGTAGTCCAGTTCGCTCTGGCCCCACATGTTGTCGCCGTGGCCGTAGCGGTAGGGATTGACCCAGGCATATACCTCGATGCCGCGCTTGTGGGCCTCAGCGACAAGGTATTCAAAGGGGTCGAACGCCGGCGCCACGCCACGGGTGCCTGACACATAACTCGACCACGGCTCGTAGGCCGAGTTGTACATCGCGTCGCACATGGCACGCACATGGTAATAAATCGTGTTGATGTGGTTCACCTGCAGCGTGTCGAGCATCTTGCGGCAGGCATTCTGCATAACGGGGGTGTTGCTCGTCGTGATGGCGCCGCTGGGCCAGTCGCTCAAGTAGGCGGTAATCCACATGCCGCGTTGCTCCCGCTTGGGTGCTGTGTCGGCAGCCGCCGTGACAAAACTGGCGGCAAACGCCGCCAGTAATGCTATCAGGATGAATCTCTTCTTCATTGATGTCAGTCTTTAACCTCTAACCTTTATCCTTTAACCTCTAACCTAGAACAGATTGGTCAGGCGCGGATTGATGCACACGCCCAGAATCTTGTCCTTGTTGCCGTTGAAGTTATACACCTTGCCGTCGTTGGGATTGAAGTAGTACAAGCCCGTGGTGTAGGTCTTCTCGGTCGTGGCGGCACGGAAGCCGAAGTAGACATAGTGGGTCTGGGCATCAACAGCGAACTGCGTGGTGTATACACCCTCGGCATCGGTCGTGTTGATCGGGTCGGCCTCCATGGAGATGAAGTTGATGTACTTGTCATAGGTCACCGTGGCGTTCTCGGCCGGGATGGCATACTGGGTGAAGCCCACGCCCGGCGTGGTGCCCTTGGTCATCCACACATACAGGTAGCCCAGGTCCTCGTCCAGCGTGAAGGCGCGGGGTTGGGTGGTCTCGAGCACGATGGGATGGGGGATGGGCACACCGGTACCGGTCTTGCCGATGTCACTCGGGCGGAAGCGGTAGATGCCGTTGCCCGAGTAATTCTTGCCCCACCAGAACATGCCGGTGCGGTCGAGGTACAGGCCCGTGTGGATAGCACCGTAGGCGATACCCTGGCCATAGTAACTCAACTGGTTGTTGACCACATAGTAGCCGGCGGTGCTGTTGAAGTTGGTCTGCTCGGTCTCGCCACGCGCACTGAGCGGCATGGTGCGGATACCCGTGTTGCGGTCGGTGTAGTAGAGCGTGGTGCCGTCGGTGCAGCCCTGGAACGGGTCGTTGAAGGCGGGACCGCCCACATTGGTGACCATCACATTGGTGGTCAAGCCATCAGCGCTCATCACGGTAATCTTGCCGTCGCCCAGGTTGCCGGCTTCGTCATTGATGTAGTAGTACTGCTTGCCGCAGTCCAGGATGTAGATGTTGTCCTGCTCGATGGTGGCGCTGTCGGTCACTGTCTTCTCGGTGGCGAACACCAGCGTGGTGGGCATGTTACCCGAGCTTACGCCCATGTCGAACGGCAGGTTCTTGGTGCCGGCGGGCAGTTGCGCGAGGTCCACCAGTTTCACGGCCATGATGTTGCCGCCCTGGGTTGCGTAGTAGAGCGTGGGAGCGGGAATCGACGAGCCCACCTGCACATTGACATAACTGTCCTCCAGACGGCGGTTCTCGCCGTTGATGTCAAACCATGTCTGCAGCGTGATGCGCTGCGAGCCGATGTTGCTGAAGGTCAACTTGCCGGGGTTGTCAATCGAGCCGTCGTCGTGGCTGTAGCCCTCAAAGGTCGAGATGATGTTGCCCTGGCTGTCACGCGTGCCGTCGGGGAATGTCCACACATATTTGCAGGTCAGGTTCTCGGGGTTGGGCAACTCGATGTCGAGGCTCACATTCACATCGTTGATGACCACGGGCGTCGCGCTCTGCTCGGCAACGCTCAGCAGCGGGGCGATGTCGTAGATGAGCAGCGGATAGGTGCGGCTGCCCACACCGTCGACGGTCAAGGTCACCTGATAGATGCCCGCTGTGGCATACTTGTGCGAGGGGTTCATCTCGGTCGAGGTCGTGCCGTCGCCGAAGTCCCACATCACGCTTCCCGACTTGGATGAGGTGTTGGTGAACTCGATGGTCGACACCACATAGAAGTCGAGACCATAGCGGTCGTCATCCACCCGATAGGTGAAATCCACATCCTTGGTGGGGAAGTTGTCATAGTCGGGCGTCTTATCGATACACGACACCGCCATCATCACCATCACAAGAATGAATGCTATTTTATTGAAAGTCTTCATCTTTTTTCAATTTTGAGCGTTAACCATTAACTAATTGAGTGTCACTTCTTTATTATCGGTAGTCACGCCCACCTTGCCGTCGGTGTCATACACCCGGAATTGGGGCTCCAGGAAATAGGTGCGGTTGAAGTTCACCGTGTAGGCTTTGTCTGCCGTGTTGTAGATCCACGATGTGAAGGGTATCGTCTCGAGCATGCTCTTGAAGTAGGGCATGTACTGGCGGCGCACCGTGGTAATCTTGCCACCCGTGTCATCGCTGTAGCGGCTGAACAGCCAGAACGCCGACTGGTAGACCGGCTGCACATTCACGCCTGATGGAGCCTCGCTCTCGCTGGCAATCTCGTGGTAGTTGGCCGAGCCGTCGTCGCCCACTGTGATGTAGTAGTAATGGTCTACTTCATCGGTGGTGAACCAGGCGTTGGACTTGTCGTCGGTCGTCGTGTCGGTCGGGAAGTCGATGCCGTACTGGGCATTCAACTGCTCAAACAGTTCGATGGGGAAGTTGTACTTGATGTAGACATTGCGCAGGTCGTTGTAGTAGGTGCTGTCCTTGGTCAACGCGTTGACCATGTAGGCCATGAACTCGTCCTTGAAGGACGAGGGATAGTAACTGTCGAACTTCTCCTGGTCCCACGCCTCGGGATTCACCCAACTCACGGGCGCCAGGGTGCGCGAGGTGGGGAAACTGTCGGTCAGCACATACTCGTAGCCGTCCCACTCGGCCTTGCTGTGTGGGTAGGAGGCCACCATCTGGCTGGAGCGCACCGTGTCGGTCAGCGAGTAATTCTTGGTATAGGCCAGCGATGTGGTCAACTTGCTGGTCGCCGTGGCGGTCTGTTCGCGCTTGATCAGGCACCACACCTCGCTGTGGTCAATCGCTTTCTCGCTGGTGGTGTAGTATTTGCCCTTGAAGGTGGCATAGCGGCCCGCCTTGACCACCGTGGAACCTTGTTCCCAGTCTACCGTGGGCAACACTTGGCCGAGTTCACCGTTGTCGGCAAACGGGTCATGTATCGCACACGAGGCGGTGAGCAATGCCAGCAAAGCCATCAGGCCATATATTTTGTATCGTTTCATGATTGTTGTCAACTATAAATTATTAACTGTTAACTGTTAACTACTCTTGCGTCAGCGAGGAAACTTCGCCATAGTTGTGGGCCCAGTTCATGGGTTCCTGCAACCACTTGTAGTTCTTGTAGGCGCCCAGGCGCTCAAGTTCGGCACGGTTGTATTTCTCCTCGGTCTCCGGGTCGTAGTTGATGCGCTGGATCCAGGTGTTCTCCTTCTGTTCCTCGGTCAAGCCGTCAATCCAGTAGGCTGCATACAGGTTGTAGGGCCTGCGCAGGGTGGGATAGACGATTTCCTGGTTGTCACCGATGCCGTAGTGGCGATGTACTTCTGCTGCATCAGGTCGCTCAGCGAGAATTCGCTGGGGTTGAAGAACCAGTGCTTGTTGCCGCGGTCGGTCACCTTGTGCACGGCGACATTCTTGCCCTTGTAGTAGTCCTCGTTGTCGAGGAATGCTGCAATCTGGGCATTCCAGTACTCGGCAGGCTGGAAACCGGGCTTGCCGCCGGCGACAGAGTTGCCGGGATACTTGTTGTCGGTGCTGGCATTGTAGTTCTCGTTGGGATAGTTGCGCAGGAAGGCGTCGAGATGGCGCTGGATGTTCCACTGGGTGGCCTCCTTGGCCAGGGCGCACGCCTCGGTCTTCTTGCCCATCCAGTACATGGCCTCGGCCTTGATGAAGTACAATTCCTCCATCGTGAAGATGGGGTTGTAGGCATCGGCGGCACCAGCGTAGGCGCCCATGTACAGGTTGGGATAGTTGGCAATCTTGTAGGATGTACCCATGCCGATGTTGTTTTCCAGGTAACGCATCTTGATGCGCTCACTGGTCACCGACGGGCTTGCGGGTCCCGTGCGGGCAATCATCAGCAGGCCACAGCGCGGGTCGTTGGCAAAGCCGTCGTGGGCGCCCTCGGCATTGAACATGCCGCAGGTCATCTCGTTGTCAGGCTTGCTGATACCCATCAGGTCCACCATGAAGAACTTGCTCGGGATAGCGCTGCCCAGCAGGTTGCCGCGCGACTCCCACGAGTTGATGACAGGCTGGGCGACGCTCCACACGGCGTTCTGGGTGCCCGTGCCGCCGTCCCAGTAATAGCGGGGTTCGTTGCCGAACCACGGCTCGCGGCCACCCTGGTAGTCAAACACATCGCCCTTGCGCCACTGGTTGATGGCAGCGTCGGCAGCGTCGATAATCTTCTGGCACATCGCGGGGCTGCGGTCCACATTGGGGATGTTGCGCAGCAGCAGGCGGGCCTTGACGGCCAGCACCAGACCTTTCCACTTCTCGAGGTCACCGCCGTAGACGCGGTCCTCGTTGACGGTGATTTCCTGGTTATCGGGATTGTTGACGATGGCGGGATCCTCGTACATGGCAATCAGGTCGTCACACTCCTGCATCATCCAGGCATATACCGAGGCCTGGGTGTCATACTTGGGCGCAATGCTCTGATAGGATTCGCTCTGGGGGATGTCGCCAAAGGCGTCGGTCGTCAATTGGGTGGACATCAACTTGATGGTGCGCCCGATGAGTTCATAGTTGGGCGAGTTGATGGCCCTGGAGTTGTTCACCAGGTTCAGGGTATTCTTGCCGATGTCGTAGAAGTGACGGCGCCACATCGGGTGGCGGTTCATCGTCAGCATCTCCCACTCGCACTTGTAGCTGTAGGCACCCACCGAACTCTTGCCGCCGGTGGTGAGCATCTGCGAGAAGTAGGCATAATACTCGCTGTGGTCATACACAATCTGCTGGGCATAATAGATGATGACGGGCAGACCGTCCTTGGCATCAATCTCGTGGGCCCTATCGGGGTTGACATTATCGTCGAGGATATCGTTGCAACCCACCGATACCAGGCCAACCAGCATTAACAATGCAAATAACTTAATCTTTTTCATAATCAGTCGGCCTTTTTAGAATGTTGCTTTAAGTGTGAAATTGAAACTCCGTGTGCTCGGCACATTGTAGTTGTCGATACCGGCA
>ONYP01000033.1 GCA_900322135.1 uncultured Prevotellaceae bacterium | reverse complement strand
GATGCGGTCGTTATGGATGATAATGGTGTTGGCTGTTCCTAAATCGACAGCGATTTCTTGAGTGAATGAAAACCATCCCATGATTGTTATCTGTATGTTTGATAGTTATTTATGTATGTCTGATGAAAAACGCTCGTTAATCGGACTGCAAAATTACTCAATTCCTGCCAAAAAACTACTATGTTTTAGTGTAGTTTTTTTCTTTCGTTCGTCAGTTTTCATTCCTGAAGTGTACACGGTTATCCAGGACATTACGGTCCCGGATAACCGAATCGTGGAAAACGGGAACCGGGGCCGTAGTGTGGCCCGTTACAGCATCTCCTCCAGGCAGTTTACCGCATTGCGCACGCAGTCCTCGCAGGAGCATAGCGGCCCGTGGTCGGTGCCCACGCCCTTGAGGTCCCTGCAGCGAGTGGCACCGCACCGTTGTTCAAACTCGGCGCGCAATTGGCTCGCCTGGGGGTTCATGCGGCAGTTGTCATACTTGAGCAATCCCTGCACCATCTGTGCCCCGCACAGGGCTCCGCATGTCTCGTCCATGCTGCCCATGCCGCTGCCGAAACAGGCACCCATGGCCAGCAGGCGGTCTTCGGGCAGTCCCAGTTCGGGTGCGTAAGCCAGCAGCACAGCCTGGCAGCAGTTGTAGTTGCGCTTGTGCATCACGGCGCGCTCGCAGCGCGGCATGCCGCTCATCATGTTGTTTTCTTCCATTGTTGATGTTATATATAATATGTGTAAATCTCTTGCAAAGGTAATACATCCCCACGACATGACAAAAATCCCCATCTCGCCAATAAAGCAACAGATTGATTAACAACCGGTATATCTGAATCATCCTAGGCATCAGCGCCACAGTTGTTTTCACTACTGACATTCCTGGTCATCTGTTAGCCAAAAGGTTGGCAGAATACTTCAGTATAATCAGAGCAATCAGTTGCCGGTTTCTTGCCAAAGACGAAATACGGGGGGAGTTTTGGTCTTCTTGAGGGAAAAATGCTATATTTGCAGTTTCAATGGAATATTTAACCAGCCAAATGCTTTTAATGATGAAAAGACCAATATATTTCAGGATATCCATGAGCCGCAGCCTGATGCTGTTGTTGCTGACGATGGCAGCAGTTGCCGGTTCAGCCCAAGAGGCCTACTCGGTTCTTACTGAGGCCGACGGCACGCTGACATTCTTCTACGATGACCAGCGCAGTTCCCGCCCGGGCACTTCCTATTCGTTGGATATAGTTGATTCCATTTCTTCTCCCGAATGGAATAAGGACAGGCTCAATATTTCCAAGGTGGTGTTTGACACCACATTTGTCGCAGTCCGTCCCACTTCCACTCAAGGGTGGTTTCGCGGAATGAATAATCTTAACTCCATTACTGGAATCACCTATTTAAATACCGATTCAGTGACAAACATGGAAGGCATGTTCGCTGGCTGTAACTCATTGGCCTCCCTTGATGTGAGCGGTTTCAATACAGCGAATGTGACAGACATGCAATTCATGTTCGCTGGCTGCGAATCCTTGACCTCCCTTGATGTGAGCGGTTTCAATACCTCGAATGTGACAACAATGGGTGGGATGTTCGCTGACTGCGAATTATTGCCAACTATTGATGTGAGTGGTTTCAATACCTCGAATGTCACGATTATGGCCAACATGTTCGGTGGTTGCCATGCACTGACAACTCTTGACCTGAGCGGTTTCAACACTGCGAAAGTGACAAGCATGCAAATGATGTTTGAGGAATGTACCTCGTTGGATTCCCTTGCCTTGGGCAGTTTCAATACCTCGAATGTGACAGATATGCTAGAAATGTTCCAAGACTGTAGGTCTTTGACATCTCTTGACCTGAGTAGTTTCAATACCTCGAATGTGACAAGAATGAGAAGGATGTTTTATGCTTGTAAATCCCTGAAATCTATCAACTTGAGCAGTGTCAACACCTCGAATGTGACAGACATGGCAGACATGTTCAGTATCTGTCAGTCTTTGGATTCTATTGACTTGAGCAGTTTCAATACCTCGAATGTGACAGACATGAGTGGGATGTTCGCTAACTGTGATGTGTTGGCAACTCTTGACCTGAGTGGTTTTAATACCTCTAATGTACAGGGCTTGAGCGGCATGTTTAATGGCTGCACATCATTGACATCCATTGATTTGAGTGGTTTCAATACCACGAATGTAAAAGGCATGGCCTACATGTTCGACGGCTGCAATAATCTGGTTACAATCTATGTCGGCAAAGGCTGGTCTACTGATTCGGTGACCTTTTCCTTTGAAATGTTTCATGGCTGCACCAGCCTTGTCGGTGAACAAGGGACAGTTTATGATGAGAACCATGTGGATGTCGGTTATGCCCATGTAGACGAAGGCCCCACCAATCCGGGTTATCTCTCCAGAAAAAGAATTGCCTATGCACTGCTTTCCAACGACCAAAGGACGCTGTCGTTCTACTACGATGACGAGCGTTCCCTCCGCCCGAGCACATCCTATTTGCTGAATACGGGCGCAGTTAATCCCGGCTGGTCTGAATATGCTGGGAATGTCACGCATGTGCAGTTAGACTCCACATTTGTCGCTGCCCGCCCAACTTCCACTTACGGTTGGTTTTATGGAATGAATAGGCTCGATTCCATTACAGGAATCAACCATTTAAACACTAGTGCAGTGACCGACATGAGAAGGATGTTCGCTGGCTGTAAATCATTGGCATCCCTTGACTTGAGCGGCTTCAACACCTCGAATGTGACAAACATGTGGGCGATGTTCTATGACTGCGATTCATTGAGATCCCTTGACCTGAGCAGTTTCAACACCTCGAAGGTGACCAACATGGCACGAATGTTTGCCGACTGCGATACCTTGACTTCCCTAAACCTGAGAGGCTTCAAGGCAGATAGCTTGAAAGACATGGCGGGCATGTTTGCTGGCTGCCGATCGTTGACATCCCTTGACCTGAGTGGTTTCAACACCGCCAATGTGAAGTACATGGGATATGCATTCTCAGGCTGCAAATCCTTGACATCCATTGACTTGAGTGGCATGATTACCTCGAGCGCAATAGAAATGGAATACATGTTCCAGGGCTGCGATACCTTGGCATCCCTTGACTTGAGCCGCTTCATTACCTTGCAGGTGTGGAGCATGGCGGGCATGTTTGCTGACTGCAGGAATCTGGAGACGATTTATGCCGGGCGTGGATGGATTACTGGTGCAGTGACCGAGTCCACTGACATGTTTTATGGCTGCACCAAGATTGTCGGCGGCCAGGGTACAGTCTATGATGCTGACTATGTGGATGCCACCCGTGCCCGTATTGACGGTGGTCCCGACAATCCTGGCTATCTCACTGGAAAAATCATTATACTCCTTGGTGATGTGAATGCTGATGGCGAGTTGAACATTGCCGATGTGAATTGTATTACCAGCGTTATTTTGGGAGACCCTGACACCTATGAAGGCCGTGCCGATGTGAACGGTGATGGCGAGGTAACTATCGCCGACATCAACGCCGTCATCTCTTACATCTTATTATAGCCAGCGGCCTATCAAGAATCCAGCGCTACTCATGGATGATTGTTCCGGCATGATTCCCTGTGCTTAAGGCTTGGGCACAATTGGCGTTGCCTCGGGATAAAAAAAGAATGAATTCTTTTTTGCTCTCCTCTCGGCTTGCACTATTGTTTCCTGGTCGGGGCAATAACCAGCGTGGCTACTCGTTATATATTATAAATAAAGAGATATCAAGTGCGCACTATGAATAAGAAGTTAATAACGCTCATGGTGGCCGCGCTGGCATTGTTGTCGGCTCGCGGCCAGTTGGCCTTTACCGGTGTTGGAGAGCATCCTGTTATTGAGTTGACTCCAGAGATAAGCACCGGCTTGAATAAGATATATGTTGTATTTGATACCGAAGGGGTGGGGATGACTTTCAACTCGTCGACTGGCGAACCAGCAACATGGGAAAGTTTTGACTATCGTAATGGTAACCTGGAGATGGAGCCTGTTCCCGGTGTACGCTGGAACGGTATGGCGACCACGCTTCCTCAGGTCATACCCAACATTGGCTACAAAATTACAGAGGGCACAACCCCCTATTTTTGCTGGGTGGTGAATTATGCCGATCACTATCTGGAGCTCTTTGACATCGACTTTAGTTATGAGGACGCATGCGACTTGATTTCATTCAGCGTTGACGGATTCGGCGACGACATCCCCTATTATGACATCATCGGCCACCGCCATATACTGGACCGCGAACTCAGGCTCCAATACGAAACACTTGAGAGGGACGACACGACCGACTGGCGTGACCTCAATGCCGTGGCGATGTTTGAGTCACTTGAACAGCCTCTTGAGATTGCTCCGCCGTTGGTTGAGACCAGGTTCACGCTTTCGGGAGACCGTTTCCTGAGGCAGTGGGGACTGGACACAGCATTTAAAGAGAGCCAGAAATACTTGCCCCGGGCAGTGAGGTGTGGCGCTGTTGCTGTCGATGATAACGGTGACTTTGTGGAAGAAGTGAGTGAGGGTTCATCACCAGTTCACATCGTGTTCACCGGTTACCCGACACCTGCCGTTGTCTATCGTGCGTGGGAGATATCAGAAGACCCTGACTTTGTTGATGCCGACCGCCATTATCAGGATGTACTGGATTACAACTTCGTTGATGCGGCTACCTATTATGTGCGCTATGTGGTTGCCAATGACGACGGATCATGTGATGACTACAGCAAGGTGTTTACCATCAATGTGAGCGAGAGCGATCTGGAGCGGTACTGCCCCAATGTGTTCTCCCCCAGTAATCACGATGGTGTGAACGATGTGTGGAAGGTGAAATCCAAGTCACTGGTAGAGTTCCATTGCTGGATATTCAACCGCTGGGGCAACCTGGTATACGAGTTTACCGACCCCGACGATGGATGGGACGGCACTTATCGCGGCAAACTGGTTGAACCCGGTGTATATTACTATGTGATAACCGCCGTGGGCAACGACGGCAAGAAGTTCAAGCGGCGTGGCGACATCACTATCGTGAATTACAAGAGGGGTGTTGCCGGCGGCTCCAATGGTGGCTCCGTCCGTTGAATTAGAATTGCGGCTTTTTGCCGCAATTTCTTGATAATAGAATCAGATACATTAATATGTTGATCATGAGAAGGATTTTATTGGCGGTAGTGCTGGCAGGAGCCTGCCTGGTCATGAACGCACAACTCAAGAACGGTTACAACAAGTCTACAAGCAGCACTGGTGCGTCGTCGCCAGTGTTCGGCATGACCGCCAGCCCCGACATCCCTACAAGTGTTACGTTTGCCGGGGAGAAAGTGAGTTTTGACCGCCTTGACATGGCCGAGCGCCTTGACCGCGAGTTGACAGGTGTCATCTACGGCCAGACGACCAGTGAATTGTGTTTCAAGCGCGCCAACCGCTATTTTCCCGCCTTGTCCAAGATTCTGAAGGAGCAAGGGGTCCCTCTGGATTTCCTGTATCTGGCTGTTACCGAGAGCTCTATGGACTATAACGCCTATTCCAGTGCCAAGGCTGCCGGCATCTGGCAACTGCTGGCCGGGACCGCTCGCGACTACGGTCTAGAGGTGAGCGATGAGGTGGATGAGCGCTTTGACCCCGAGAAGTCCACTGTGGCTGCCTGCAAGTATCTCAAGGCCGCCTACAAGAAATATGGTCACTGGCCCACTGTTGCCGCCAGTTACAATGCCGGCATGCAGCGCCTGAGCAATGAATTGTCGAAGCAAAAAGTTGACAACTCGTTTGACCTGTACCTGGTGCAGGAAACATCGCGCTATGTGTTCCGCATCATCGCCTATAAACTGCTGATGGAGAGCCCCAAACGCTACGGCTACCGTTTCTCTCGCAAGAACTTGTACCAGCCCGTCGCCTATACTGTGGTCGATGTTACCGGTCCCGTCGCCAGCTGGGTGGATTGGGCCAAGGGGAAAGGCATTACCTATGCCCAGTTGCGCGAGGCCAATCCGTGGATTCGTTCCACCAAGTTAACCAATGCTGCCGGCAAGACCTACAAGGTGCGCATCCCCAAGTCATCAGACCTCTACCGCAGCAAGCGTTCCTTCACAGTGTATAATAAGGATTGGGTCATCGATTAAGTATACAAGTTGATAAAGGGTCAAAACACTTTATCAACTTGAAGTTTAGAGTATAGAGATGAGAGATGGCTGTTTAAAAATGATTGGCGGTCTTTTCTTTCATCATTAACCAGTTAAGAGTCTTAAAATGAAACTGAACGGGCAGGAAATAGATAGTGTCGAGGTGCTGGGGGCACGGGTCCACAACCTCAAGAACATCGATGTCGAGATACCTCACGACAAGTTGACTGTGGTGACGGGTTTGAGTGGCAGCGGCAAGTCTTCGCTGGCATTTGACACGGTGTTTGCCGAGGGGCAGCGCCGGTATCTCGAGACCTTTTCCTCCTATGCCCGCAACATGATGGGGATGCTCGAACGCCCCAATGTGGACAAGATATCCGGCTTGTGTCCCGTCATCTCGATAGGGCAGAAGACCGTGAACCGCAATCCCCGCAGCACCGTTGGCACGACGACCGAGGTGTATGACTACCTGCGTCTGCTCTATGCGCGTGCTGCCGACGCCTATTCCTACCTGTCTGGCGAGCGCATGGTGAAATATACCATCGACAAGATTTTGAGTCTGATTCTCGAGCGCTATCATGGTCGCCGCATCTATATCATGGCTCCTCTGGTCAAGAACCGCAAGGGCCATTACAAGGACCTGTTTGAGAACCTGCGCAAGAAGGGGTATATCAATGTGCGCGTAGACGGTGTGTTGAGGGAAATCACCTTCGGCATGAAGCTCGACCGCTATGTCAACCACAGCGTGGAGCTCGTTGTCGACCGACTCAAGGTCGCCGAGAAAGACAGCAAGCGGTTGGCAGGAACGGTCGACCTGGCCTTCAAGCAGGGTAACGGGCAGCTGATGATACTGGATGCCGAGACCGGCGAGGTGGGCTATTACAGCCGTTCACTCATGGACCCCGCGACGGGGCTTTCCTATCTGGAGCCGGCACCCCACAATTTCTCGTTCAATTCTCCGCTGGGTGCGTGTCCGCGGTGCAAGGGTCTGGGATATGTCAACCTGATAGACCGCGACAAGATCATGCCCGACATGACATTGAGCATACGCAACGGCGGCATCCTGCCGCTGGGCAAATACAAGAATGTGCAGATTTTCTGGCAGATATCGGCTATCTGTGAGAAATATGGCTGCACGCTCGACACGCCGTTGAACGAGTTGCCCGAGGAGGCCCTCGGCGACATCCTCAACGGCACCAACGAACGCCTGAGTCTGCGCACCGAGACGATGAGCACTAGCAATTATTTCCTCACTTTCGACGGACTGGTGAAGTACATCGAGATGCAGCAGGACGACACTGCCACCAGCGCAGCCCAGAAGTGGGCGGGGCAGTTTTTCTCACGCACCGTTTGCCCCGAGTGTGACGGTGCCCGGTTGAACCGTGAAGCCTTGCATTTCAGGCTCAACGGCAAGAACATAGCACAGTTGGCAGCCATGGATATCAGTGAGCTGCGCGACTGGATTAGAGACCTTGAGAATCACATAACGCCCGTCCAGTGGGAAATCGCCCGCGAAATCGTCAAGGAAATCGGCTCAAGGCTCGACTTCCTGCTTGATGTAGGGCTGGATTACATGTCGTTGAACCGCAACTCGGCATCACTCTCGGGCGGCGAGAGCCAGCGCATCAGGCTGGCCACCCAGATCGGGTCCCGCCTGGTCAATGTGCTGTATATCCTCGACGAACCGTCCATCGGTTTGCACCAGCGTGACAACCAGCGCCTGATTGACTCGTTGAAGACCCTGCGCGACGATGGCAACACCATCCTCGTTGTCGAGCATGACAAGGAGATGATGCTGCAGGCCGACTATATCATCGACATCGGGCCGCTGGCGGGGCGCAAGGGCGGACATGTCGTGTTTGCCGGCACGCCGCAGCAAATGCTGGAGCAGCACACACTCACTGCCGACTACCTGAACGGCTCGCGTGCCATCGAGGTCCCCGCCCGGCGGCGTGAGGGCAACGGCAAGTACTTGAGGTTGACAGGCTGCCGCGGTAATAACCTCAAGGGAGTGGATGTGGAATTGCCCTTAGGCACCTTTATCTGTGTAACGGGGGTCAGCGGCAGTGGCAAGTCCACACTGATCAAGTCTACGCTGCAGCCCATCCTGAGCCAGCGCCTTTACCGTTCCCTGCAGGCACCGATGCCTTATGACACTGTCACCGGCCTGGAGCATGTCGACAAGGTGGTTACCGTGGATCAGGCTCCCCTGGGTCGCACTCCGCGCTCCAATGCGGCGACCTATACGGGCGTGTTTACCGACATCCGCAACCTGTTCGTCAATCTGCCGGAATCAAAAATCCGCGCCTATAAGCCTGGACGCTTCTCGTTCAACACTGGGGGCGGCCGTTGCGAGGCATGCGGCGGCAACGGTTACAAAGCAGTTGAGATGAATTTCCTGCCCGATGTGCTCGTGCCATGCCAGGAGTGCGGCGGTAAGCGCTACAACCGCGAGACCCTCGAGGTCAAGTTCAAGGGCAAGTCTATTGCCGATGTGCTGGACATGACGATCAACCAGGCGGTGGAATTCTTTGATGCCGTGCCGTCAATCCTGCGCAGGATCAAGGTCCTGCAGGATGTGGGCTTGGGTTATGTGAAGTTGGGTCAGCCGTCGAGTACCCTCTCGGGTGGTGAATGCCAACGCGTGAAACTCGCCTGTGAACTGGCCAAGAAGGATACCGGCAAAACCGTCTATATCCTGGACGAGCCGACCACGGGTCTGCACTTCGAGGACATCAAGGTCTTGCTGGGTGTGCTCAACCGTCTTGTCGACAAGGGCAACACCGTTATCGTCATCGAGCATAACCTGGATGTCATCAAGTGTGCCGACTACATCATCGACATGGGACCCGAGGGCGGTCGGGGAGGAGGGCAGGTTGTCGCCTGCGGCACACCTGAACAAGTTGTCAAATCTGAGCAATCTGTTACAGCCCGTTTTCTCAAAACAGAACTCACCCAGTAAAATAATCAACAAACTGAAGTGCACCCCAAAAGTTTGATACAAAACTTTTGGGGTGCACTTCACATGGTGGGAGGGACTACGGCATGACGCATGGGTCGTCGAGCATGACAGGGGGTCGTCGAGTATGGTGGATGGGGTAGCGGCATGACGGGTGTCATTGGAGGGTGGGGCTCTTTGATGATTGCTGGTTAGGGCATCCATTTCTGGTGACAGATGATATATATTTTGCGGTGCTCACGGATATATTATTTTGGTGGTTTATGGGTGAGGATGGATGGGTTTTTGGGAGGGGAGAGTGGGGTAAAGTCTGGCGTTTTTTAGAAAATGCACCGATTTTAGGTCAGAAAAATTGACTTTTAGGGGTCAAAACAGATGCCTGGAAGGCATCAATCAAAGGTCAAAATTCATGTAAAACGACCTGAAAGAAAACACCGATTTTTTGACTTAACCGCTTGTAGGGTGGGCTAGAAACATTGTTTTTGACCCCAAAAACAAGCGATTGATTTTTGGTCAAAAAGTCGCTTTTTGGCCGTTCTCAGCCGTTTTCGTCCCAAAATGGCCAAAATTGATGAAATTTGAGTTTTTGCATGCTTTTCAAGCAGGGCAGAATAGGGCGGTTTTGACCCGATTATTCTAGCTAAAATACCGATAAATAAAAGATAGTTGTAATATTTTGACAATTTAATGAACTCGCTGAGATTTATCAAAATTCCGTATTTCGTTGTGATAATGGGTGGCTTGGAAAATATCGCAAGGAAATCGAGTTGAGCCTCCAGAAAACTAAAAATGGTATTTTGCCAACGCGGAATTCTGCTTTGTGAACTGGGGATCATTTGCGTTTCAAAACGGCAGGGTAGGGTCCAGGTCGGCCAGTTTTCACCCCTAAACAGGGGTTTGCGTTTGTGCAGGGGTCTTAAAAATCGGGAATTTGCGGCCGTAAAATTTACGAAAACATCAAAATTACTGATTAACATTTATTTACACATGCTACAATTGATTGAAAATCAACTAATTATGACTAAAACATCTAGTACTGCTGTAAATAATAGTCCATTGTGTCCAGATTGCCGTTTTTGTGGTATGATTGACATAGATAAACACCTAATAATTAGCATTTAAGGATATAATATTTAAAGTATTGGATGAATGTATTAAATTTGCTTTTGAAAAACGGCGAAATTTGTCAAATTTCGGAAAATTTAAATGCAAATTTTAAAATTTTCGTTTTTAAATTTGGTCAGTTCAAAAATTAGATATAAATTTGCAATCCCAAAATTAAGAAACGCAAACAAGCGGTTTTTAAGATTTGGGGCGATTTTGGGGGTATCTCCAAGTCGTAGTATTGGGTCAGAAAATTTTCTGACGGTGTTCATGACAATCTCGCGCGGTTAAGCGCAGTCACAAAATTGTTCTTAAATGGATATTGTAACGCGATTAAAGATGTTTCTTGAGCAAGCTGATATTTCCAATTCTCAGTTTGCTGACACCTGCAAGATTCCTCGCCCGACGCTTTCGCAGTTGCTCAACGGACGCAACAAGAAAGTCAGCGATGAGGTGATTGCCAAGATCCATGTCGCATATCCCTCCTTGAACATCATGTGGCTCCTGTTTGGTGACGGGGAGATGTTTGCAGGGGACAACCAGAGTGGGGTCAATGGATCATCGCTCAACGGTGTGGGATCGTCAACTGACGATGCCTCCCATCGGGAAATCTCCTTTGACGATGATGCTGCCGTGGCCAACTATGCCACTGCCGCTCCCCGCCCTGTCCAGCGCATGGCGACGCCCACGACGGTCAACGAGGCCATCCAGAGCATCATGCGCAGCAATACTGCCAGGGGCTCACGAGGCAGTGTCTCGCCCGAAGCCCGCCGCGTGGTGAACATCATGGTCTTCTACAGTGATGGCCGCTTTGAGGAATTCGGGCCTTCACAATGAAACGAAAACAACAATTGTAATAATGTTGATATTTTACTCACCTGGCTTTGCCGGTTGCCACACATCACTTAAATAACGACTTTTGCCGCACATTAATAATAAAACAGACAATACCTGAAAAATCAAACCATTGCTATCGATAGGGTGACCGGCAAGCCTGTGGGTAAGGAAGAAAAGACAGTAACTACCATTACAAAAGCACTAAATAGACACAAACTGACTAAGCACGAAACCGGCCTGGAGGAACGAACCCTCCAGGCCGGTTTTTAAGTTGTGTTGTCGATATCTGTCAAGCTGCTCGGGCATCAGCATTATATGCTGCTCCCGGCGTTGCCGTCCACCTCAAATGCCTGTCGTACCCCCGAGGCTATTTGACCAGGTTGCCCAGGACATCTCGCAGGATTTGGCGCCCGGCGGCGCTGGTGGCGTTCTTGACGGCTCGTCCTGCAGCATCCTTGACGCTGGTTTCCTTCTTGCTCTTCTTGCCGGTGATGCTGTCTGAAACCTTTTTGCCTACGATGGCAGCTATTGTACTGGTAACGGCGGTGACGACAGCTTTCCATACCTTGCTCCAGAGGGATTTCTCCTTTTTCTTGGATTTCTCCTCTTTTTCGGCTTCCTTCTCAGCTTCCTTGGCCGCGGCGGCTTCTTCGGCTGCTTTGGCTTCGGCTTCGGCTTCGCGAGCAAAGACCTCAAAGACGCTTTCTCGGTCCTGGTGCTCCTTGTACTTGGCTGTGATGTCTTTGCTGGCATTCATGATGTCGAGGCGTTGCCCCTCGGTGATGGCGCCGATCTGGCTCAGTGGGAACAGGATTTTGGCCCGCTCGACGACGCTGGGAGCGCCTTTCTCGTCAAGGAAGGATACCAGTGCTTCACCGGTTTCCAGCTCCAGGATGGCGTCTTCGGTCTTGAACTCGGGATTGACGCGGAAGGTCTCGGCAGCCACTTTGACGGCCTTCTGGTCGCGCGGTGTGTAGGCACGCAGGGCATGCTGCACGCGGTTGCCCAGTTGTCCCAGGATGATATCGGGGATGTCGGTGGGCAACTGTGAGATGAAGAAGATGCCCACGCCCTTGCTGCGGATGAGGCGGATGACCTGTTCAATCTTGTCGGTGAGAGCCTTGCTCGTGTCCTCAAACAGCATGTGGGCCTCGTCAAAGAAGAAGACCAGTTTGGGCTTCTCCAGGTCGCCCACCTCAGGCAAGGTGCTGTAGAGCTCGCTGATGAGCCACAGCAGGAAGGTCGAGTAGAGTTTGGGCTGCAGCATCAGCTTGTCGGCTGCGAGCACACTCAGCACTCCCCTGCCGTCGCGGGTGTCCATCAAGTCCTGGATATCGAATGACGGGATGCCGAAGAACTTGTCGGCGCCCTGGTTCTCCAGATGCAGCAGTGAACGCTGGATGGCTCCGATGCTGGCCGGTGCGATGTTGCCATATTGGGTGGTGTATTCCTTGGCGTGCTTGGAGAGCCAGTCCAGTGCCGAGCGCAGGTCCTTGACATCGTCGAGCAGGATGCCCTTCTCGTCGAGGATGCGGTACAGGATGTTGAGCACGCCCGTCTGTGTATCGTTCAGTCCCAGGATGCGTGCCATCAGGTCGGGACCCATTTCGCCGATGGTGGCGCGCATGGGGATGCCCTGCTCGCCGAAGACATCATAAAACCTCACGGGGCAGCCCTCAAAGTTGAGGTCTTCCTGGTTCATGCCGAACTCGGGCAGCCTCTTCTCGATGAATCCCGACAGCTTGCCAGGCTGGCTCACACCCGAGAGGTCCCCCTTCATGTCGGCCATGAAGCAGGGCACACCGGCTTTGCAGAAACTCTCGGCAATGACCTGCAGGGTCACCGTTTTACCTGTTCCCGTTGCGCCGGCGATGAGTCCGTGCCTGTTGGCCATATTGCCCAGGATGCTGATGGGTCCGTTGGGCCCGTGGGCGATGTAGAATCCGTTCTCTTGAGTATACATGATTGATGCTGTATTTATTGGTTTTTGTATTCTTCCATGTCAACTTGGTCACAAAATTAAGTTTTTCTCTGCATAAATCCAAATCAAATCTGCAATTACATTGTTTTCTTGATGTTCCTGGACTGGAATTCATAGCCCTGCGGTAACCGATTCCTGTAGTTCTTCAGGTCAATGGACCATTTTTCCCGATTTTTCTTGGTTGCAATCAAAAAGTGGTTATATATTTGCATCGACAACATAAATATGAGACAATAATGGCAATGATTTCAGCATTCTGGTGGTGGCGCAACTCAAGATTGAAAAAGTCGTGAGTCGCTTGACCGTCTGGAATCATTAAGATTACGAAATAGGATAAAAGGTCTGTCGTTCTCGCGGCGGGCCTTTTAAACATTATTAATAATAATACATTAAGTAAGATGAGACAAAAGAGATTTATTCTGCAAGAGAACGAGTTGCCTACAGTATGGTACAACATCCAGGCCGATATGCCCAACAAGCCCATGCCGCCCATCCATCCTGCCACCAGGCAGCCCCTGGGTGTGGACGACCTGGCCCGCATCTTTCCGCGTGAGTGCTGTGTGCAGGAACTGGATACCGAGCACGACTTCATCCCCATTCCCGACGAGGTCATGGACAAATACAAGGCCTATCGTTCGACGCCCCTCGTTCGCGCCTATGCACTCGAGGAGGCCTTGCAGACGCCTGCCCACATCTATTTCAAGAATGAGTCGGTCAACCCGCTGGGCTCTCACAGGTCAACTCGGCATTGCCCCAGTGCTACTATGCCAAGCAGGAAGGTACCACCAATGTCACCACCGAGACCGGCGCCGGGCAATGGGGTGCCGCCCTGGCCTATGCCGCCTCGGTTTTCGGGTTGGAATCGGCGGTCTATCAGGTGAAAATCTCGATGCAGCAGAAACCTTACCGCTCGTCCATCATGCGCACCTTCGGCGCGGCGGTGACGGGTTCGCCCTCGATGTCCACCCGTGCCGGCAAGGACATCATCACCCGCGACCCGCAGCATCCCGGTTCGTTGGGAACGGCCATTTCCGAGGCCGTAGAACTGGCGATGACGACGCCCAACTGCAAGTATACCCTGGGCTCGGTGCTCAACCATGTGGCCCTGCATCAGACGATCATTGGCCTGGAGGCCGAGAAGCAGATGGCCATGGCCGGGGAATATCCTGATGTGGTGGTTGCTTGTTTTGGCGGCGGGTCAAACTTCGGCGGCATCGCCTTCCCGTTCATGCGGCATAACCTGAAGGACGGCAGGCAGACCGAGTTCATTGCTGCCGAGCCCGAGAGTTGTCCCAAATTGACAAGAGGCGAATTCCGCTATGACTTCGGCGATGAGGCCGGTTACACGCCCTTGCTGCCGATGTTCACACTGGGCCACAGTTTCAAGCCCGCCAACATCCATGCGGGCGGCCTGCGCTATCACGGAGCCGGCATGATCATATCGCAGTTGCTGAAGGACGGGTTGATGCGTGGTGAGGATATCCCGCAACTGGAGTCCTTTGACGCCGCGATGCTGTTTGCCCGCACCGAGGGCATCATCCCCGCCCCCGAGTCCGGCCATGCCATTGCCGCTGTCATCCGTGAGGCCGAGAAATGCAAACAGGCCAGAGAGCAAAAGGTCATCTTGTTCAACCTATCGGGGCATGGCCTGATTGACATGAGCGCCTATGAGCAATACTTGAACGGCGACCTGATGAACTACCATATATCGGATGCCGATATCGCACAGACCCTCAAGAGTGTACCTGAATAAGAATGAAATAATTAGTTAAACAATGAATCGGAGTTGTGGGGGCGGAAAGTATTTTTCCGCCCTTCATGATGCTCTTGTGGGCTGGATGTTGTACCTTTGTGGCACTAACCAATCCAATCTTAGAGAAGTGGCAGATAGCAGAAAAAAGGTTTTTGTGTCGGGCTGCTATGACCTGTTGCATTCGGGTCATGTGGAGTTTTTCAGGCAGGCTTCGCAGTATGGCGACCTGTATGTGGGCATCGGCAGCGACAGCACGATAGAGGCCCTGAAGGGCCACAGGACGATGTACAGCGAGCGTGAGCGGCTGTTCATGGTGCGTGCCATCCGCTATGTCAAGGAAGCCTACATCAACAAGGGCGAGGGCATGCTCGACTTTGTGCCCACGCTGGACATTGTGCACCCCGACTGCCTGGTGGTCAACGAGGACGGCGACCGCGAGGAGAAACGGCAGTTGTGCCGTGAGCGCGGCATGGAATATATCGTGCTGAAGCGTGTGCCGGGCGAGGGTCTGGAGGCGCGTTCCAGCACGGGCCTCAAGCAGGCCATCTGCCAGTTGCCTACCCGCCTGGACCTGGCGGGCACCTGGATTGACCAGCCCTATGTGTCGTGCCATGCCCCCGGCTGGGCGCTGACCATCTCGCTGGAGCCAACCTTTGAGGTGCGTGAGCGCTGCGGCCTGTCGACCAGCACGCGCAACACCATCAAGCGCGTGTGGCCTTATCGTCTGCCCGATATGGACCCCGAGATGCTGGCAAGGCTGGTCTTCTGTCTCGAGAACGACCCCGAGCGCAGCGACGGCATCGTGAGCGGTGCCCAGGACTCCATCGGCATCTGTGTACCCGGCCTCGCACGGCATTACTACAACGGCAGTTATTGGCCCGAGAAGATAGAATATACCCAGGACCCTGCCCTGCTGGGCTGGCTGGAGGACCACCTGTGCATGATACCGATGTTCCCGCGTCGCCCCGGTTGCAGCGTGGTCGAGGGCAAGGACATTACGCCCGCCAAGGTGCGTGCCCTGGCTGCTGCCGCCGACCATTGCTGGGATGCCATCCAGCGCCGTGACCTGGAAGCCTTTGCCGCTGCCTATAAGGCCTCGTTCGAGGCCCAGGTGGCGATGTTCCCCGCGATGATTCAGCCCGGAGTGCAGGACTACATCGACCGCTATAGCGCTCTCGACGGTGTGCTGGCATGGAAGATGCCCGGTGCTGGCGGTGGCGGTTATCTGGCGCTCGTGTGCCGTGACCGCTCGGCCTTCCCCGAGGGAGCCATCGCCTTGACCATCCGCCGGTCATCAAACAACTGAAAATACAAACGACTATCGAAAAAAATCAAACAACAGGAACAATATCAAACAACAAGAACAACATCATTCTTTTAATCATTTGAATTGTTAATGTTGTTCAGCGTAGTTTGAGTTGTTTGTAATACTGGAACGATGAAACGATATTGCCAAACCCTTGAATTGCGGGACGACCGCGAGATGATTGAGAAATATGTAGAGGCCCATGCCCATGTGTGGCCCGAGATTCAGGCGGGCATCCGCAGCGTGGGCATCCTCGACATGCAGATTTACATCCTGGGCAACCGCCTGTTCATGATCTGTGACACGGTTGACGACTTTGACTGGGAGGCCGACAACGCGCGCCTGGCCACACTGCCCCGCCAGGCCGAGTGGGAAGCCTATGTGGCACAGTTCCAGGGCTGCGACCCCGCTGCTCCCTCCACCGCCAAATGGCAACTGATGGAACGGATATTTAAGTTAGGAGTTAGAAGTTAGGAGTTAGGAGTTTTTTGTGAAAATGTTAACTGCCAACAACAACAAATCCCGGCTGCTGATGCAAACACCAGGGCAGATTATCCTTGGTTTGTTTTAGATTGGCATCATTCTCATCGTCGAGTAGAAGACGGGTCATATAAATTATTAGTTTATGAAAAAGTCTTTGTTTTTGATTAGTTTTCTGATTATTAGCGTAATCGTCTTTAACAGTTCTTGTTCTTCGGCTGTAAAAGAGCCTAATACTGTAAGATTCACAGAACTTGACAAGGAAATACAAGACACCCTGTTTGCTATCTGGCAGAGTGGAGAAGAAAAGTTGACTATTGATACAGTATTTGATACTCATACAAAAGAGACTTGGGTAATTGAAACTAAGGGGCCTATTGATTTTATTGATTTAACCAACAATTATGTCTTAGAACATAAGAAAAATAGATTATTTCATTGGATTAATGATAAGGTAGTTATCAATAAATCGAATGGATGGGAGCACACATTCCCTGCGACAGAACATGGACCTATAATTATCAAGGGAGATAAAATCTATACACCAGCTGTATTCTTATCTTTCTTTGAGGTGTCATCAAAGTCGGAAATGGATACATGTCGTTTTAATGTTTATACCATAAAAGAATGATTTAAAAATAATCAAACAACCGGAACAACTGACAACAACCCAAACAACCCTTTTTTATGTTGTTCAAGTTGTTTGAAAAACCAGAAACAAAATGACAACCGATAAAGAAAAGAAATCCCGTCTGCTGGTGACGCGCGAGGGTGTGAGCTATGTGCTGCCCTTTATCATAGTGACTTGCTGTTTTGCCCTGTGGGGCTTTGCTAACGACATCACCAACCCGATGGTGAAGGCGTTCTCCAAGATCTTCCGCATGAGCGTGACCGACGGCACGCTGGTGCAGGTGGCTTTCTACGGGGGCTACTTCTGCATGGCGTTGCCGGCAGCACTGTTCATCCGCCGCCACTCGTTCAAGAGCGGCATCGTGATGGGTTTGGCGCTGTATACCATTGGCGTGCTGCTGTTCATCCCGGCGCGTGCGATGGGCAGTTTCGCCCCGTTTCTTGTGGCCTATTTCATCCTCACCTGTGGCTTGTCGTTCCTCGAGACGACGGCCAACCCGTGCATCTTGCTCATGGGCGACCGCGAGACCGCCACGCGTCGCTTGAACCTGGCGCAGTCATTCAACCCCATCGGCTCGCTGGCAGGCATGTTTGTGGCGATGAATTTCATTCAGGCGCGCCTCTCCCCGCTTGACACCAATCAGCGTGCGGTGCTCGACGACGCGCAGTTTGAGGCGTTGAAGCAGAGCGACTTGGGAGTGCTTGTCCAGCCCTATGCCCTGCTTGGCGTGGTGCTGGTGTTGCTGCTGGTGCTGATGCTGTTTGTGCGCATCCCTGCCGTGGGGCACAGCGAGGGCACCCGCCGCGGTCCCTTGTGGCCTGCCGTGAAGCGTCTGTGGGCCAACCGCCCTTACCGCAACGGCGTGGTGGCGCAGTTTTTCTATGTCGGCGCCCAGATCACCTGCTGGACCTTTATCATCCAGTACGGCACGCGCGTGTTCATGGCCGAGGGGATGACTGAACAGGCTGCCGAGGTGCTGTCGCAGCGCTACAACATCGTGGCGATGGTGCTGTTCTGCCTGATGCGTTTTGTCAACATCTACCTGATGAAATATTTCAAGCCCGGCCGCCTGATGGCGTTCTTTGCCGCGGTGGCGTTGTTGCTGCTGTGTGGTGTCATCCTGGTGGGCGGACGCGTGGGCATGTACTGCCTGGTGGCGGTGTCGGCATGCATGAGTCTGATGTTCCCCACCATCTACGGACTGGCGTTGGGTGGCGTTCAGGACGATGCCGAGGTGGGTTCCGCCGGCCTGATCATGGCTATCTTGGGCGGCAGCGTGTTGCCGGCGGTGCAGGCGATGATTATCGACAGCAACATCCAACTGCTGCCGTCGGTCAACCTGTCGTTCATCGTTCCCGCCCTGTGCTTCATCGTGGTGATGCTCTACGGCCTGCACCACTCCCGCGAGTAAACGCCTGGCACAGGCGCCACCTCGGGATAAAAAACAAAAAAACAATTTTTTATTTTGTTCTCCGCTCGGCTTGCACTGCTTTGGCTTTGCCGAAGATAGGCTGCGCCTCGACAGTGAAAAGAAAAAATCGTGTTTTTCTTGCCACTGTCCTTGGCTTGCACTATCTTTGCAGTCTAGAACTAAAACCATTAATTAACCTGCTTTTTGCCATTGGCTATTAGTCCATAGCGAAAGCGCAAAATCTTAATAAAGAAATAGTGGAAAATGAAATTCTGGCACTTAACGCCAACCAGGTAGTGGCCTACCTGCAGAAAGAACCTCACGAGTTCACCAAGGCCGACATCATCCGCTTCATTGAGGAGAACAACATCCGCATGGTCAACTTCATGTACCCTGGCGGTGACGGCAAGTTGAAAACCCTGAACTTTGTCATCAGCAGCAAGGATTACCTGCGCACCATCCTGTCGTGTGGTGAGCGTGTTGACGGCTCCAGCCTGTTCAGTTTCATCCAAGCCAGCTCGAGCGACCTGTATGTGCTGCCCAGGTTCAGCACCGCCTTCCTCGACCCGTTTGCCGAGATTCCCACGCTGTGCCTGCTGTGCTCCTTCTTTGACAAGGACGGCAACCCGTTGGAGAGTTCTCCCGAGCAGACGCTGCGCAAGGCTGCAAAGGCCTTCCGCGAGGTGACCGGCATGGAATATGAGGCCATGGGTGAGCTGGAGTACTATGTCATCCGTCCTTCGGTAGACTTCTACCCTGCACGCGACCAGCACGGCTACCACGAGTCAATGCCTTATGCTAAGACCAACGACTTCCGCCAGCGCTGCATGGACTACATCGCCAAGGCTGGCGGCCAGATCAAGTACGGCCACAGCGAGGTGGGCAACTTTGAGCAGGACGGCGTGGTATATGAGCAGAACGAGATCGAGTTCCTGCCCGTTCCCGTGCTTGATGCTGCCGACCAGTTGATGATTGCCAAGTGGGTGATCCGCAACCTGGCTTTCCGTGCCAACCTGAATGTCACCTTCGCCCCGAAGATCACTACCGGCAAGGCTGGTTCGGGTCTGCATGTGCACATGCGCATGATGAAGGATGGCCGCAACATGATGATCAACGACAAGGGCGTCCTCAGCGACGAGGCCCGCAAGGCCATCGCCGGCATGATGGACCTGGCTCCCGCCATCACGGCCTTCGGCAACAAGAACCCGATGTCCTACTTCCGTCTGGTGCCCCACCAGGAGGCTCCCACCAATGTGTGCTGGGGTGACCGCAACCGCTCTGTGCTCGTGCGTGTGCCCCTGGGCTGGACCGCCGGTGCCGACATGTGCCGCGTTGCCAACCCGCTGGAACCCGCCAGCAACTTCGACACCACCCAGAAGCAGACCGTCGAGATGCGCTCGCCGGACGGCTCGGCCGACATCTACCAGCTGCTGGCCGGCCTGTGCGTAGCCTGCCGCCACGGCTTCGAGATGGATAACGCTCTGGAACTGGCTGCCAAGACCTATGTCGATGTCAACATCCACGACGCAGCCAATGCCGACCGCCTGAACGAACTCGACTGCCTGCCCGACAGCTGCGTTGCCAGTGCCGACTGTCTGGAGAAGCTGCGTGCCGCCTTTGAGGAACACGGCGTGTTCAGCGCACACATGATTGACGGCATCATCGAGGAGTTGCGTTCGTTTGGTGACCGCACCCTGCGCCACGACATCGAGCACGATCCCAAGCGCACCGCCCAGCTCGTCAACGAGTACTTCCAGTGCGGATAATCCCGCTTGTCAGACAAACGAATAACCAAATAACAACAGGGACAACGACCACCGTTGCCCCTGTTGTTTTAATTATACCCTCCTTACTTTACTTATCTTTGGTGTCTTTTTTCTCATCGGACAGAATGCCTAATGCAATAAGAAGCAAACCCGCAATCAACAAAAGGGAACCAAAACCTAAGTTAACAACCTTAAAAATACCCTCATTAATGGGAGGTGCACTAGCCGTTCCTCCACAAAAACAAACTATTGAAAGGATAATAGAGATGGCGCCAATAATTGAGAATAGTATTTTTTTCATAAGAGATATCTTTTGCCCTTCAGTTCGATTAGGCATTAATTGAATTTAAACGTGAACTGAATCGCCACACAATAGGTGGGCAATACGTTTAAGGCAAAGAACATCTTTACCCATCGCAAAGATAAGACAAATTGTTATCACACACAAATTTGGATATAGATTAATGGGATGGATGTTTGTGTATGGTGATTGTCAGATATTAATAAAACACACCACTACGCTGCCTTGTGGAGGAGGCAGGTAGTGGTGTGGTGATGTGTGGACAGGAGTACTGTTACTTCTCTTCCTCTTGGGCGTCGTCCATCAGGCCGGCACGCACGCCGCCTTGTTGGGCAACCTGGACGCCATATTGGTAGCCGAGTTGGTAGACCTGCTGCACCAGTTGCTGCATCTGCTGCATGATGGCTTGGTATTGCTGCTGATACTGCTGCTGGGTGGGATAGGTCTGCTGTTGCGGCTGCTGGTATCCGGGAGGGAAGTTGGGTACCTGCTGTTGCTGTTGCGTCGTCTGCTGGTTCTGCGGCCACGGATTGGGGATGTCGTCTCCGCTAACGCTGCCGCCTCCACCGCCCTGTTGAGCCTGTCGTGCGGCTTCTTCCAACTTTTTCTGAAGTTCGTCAAGTAATCCCATAATCGATTAGTTATAAATGTTTATCAATAATGATTCACAAATTTATAGCTGTTTTTTAGATTTTGCAAGTTTTTGTGAACGGTTTAATCATTTTTTAACATGTTGGTGCTTTGCTGCGGCAATAAGAAACGCAGGACTGGAACTCATGTCCCAGCCCCGCGATGATGGTTTATAGCTAGTCGCTAAAAGCTATAATCAAGCTTCAGGGTCAACACCCCACTGCTGGCGGGCCAGACGGCGGTAGTTGTTGTAACGCCACTGGGCATTCTCCTTGGCGGCTTTGAACAGCTCGGCTGCCTCGTCGGGATACTGCTTGAGTACCGATGCGTAGCGTACCTCGCCCTTGAGGAAGTTCTCGAACTCGTCCCAGTTGGGAGCGGGGCTGTCGAGGGTGAAGGGATTCTTGCCCTCGGCCTCGAGCTGCGGGTTGTAGCGCCACAGGTGCCAGTAACCGCAAGCAACGGCAGCCTTCTCCTCGGCCTGGGCCTTGCCCCCGTGGTTGATACAGGGAGCGTAGGCGATGATGATCGAAGGACCGTCATAAGCCTCGGCCTCGCGGATGGCCTTCAGGCACTGAGCGTCGTTGGCGCCCATAGCGATCTGAGCGGCATATACATAGCCGTAGGTGCTGGCAATCAGACCAAGGTCTTTCTTGCGGACGCGCTTGCCGGCAGCGGCAAACTTGGCGATAGCACCAATCGGGGTAGCCTTGGAGGCCTGACCACCGGTGTTGGAGTAAACCTCGGTGTCGAGCACGAGGATGTTGACATTCTTGCCGCTGGCAATCACATGGTCCAGACCGCCGAAGCCGATGTCGTAGCTGGCGCCGTCACCACCGATGATCCACTGCGAGCGCTTAACCAGGTACTGACCCAGTTCGCGAACCTTGATGTCGGCGGGATTGTCGCTGTGCTCGATAGCCTCGAGAATCTTGTCGCTCAACTCGCGGGTCTTGTCGCCGTCGTTGAAGTTCTCAACCCATTCCTTGTAGAGGGCCTTGCCGTCGTTGAAGTTCTCAATCCATTCCTGGTAGAGTTCCTTCACGTCGGCAGCAACGGTAGCATCCTCGATAGCGTCCTTGACGAAGCCCAGGACGCGGCTACGCATCTTCTCGTCGGCGATGGTCATACCCAGACCGAACTCGCAGAAGTCCTCGAACAGGGAGTTGGCCCAAGCGGGACCGTGGCCCTTCTCGTTGACGGTGTAAGGAGTTGAGGGAACCGAAGCACTGTAGATTGACGAGCAACCGGTAGCGTTGGCAACGATCTGACGATCGCCGAACAACTGGCTGATGAGCTTCACATAGGGGGTCTCACCGCAACCCGAGCATGCACCCGAGAACTCAAACAGCGGCTGAGCGAACTGCGAATTCTTGACGTTGGACTTGGTGTCCACGAGGTGCTGTTTGCTCTTGACGTTGTTGATGGCGTAGTCCCAAAGCTTCTGGTCCTCTTC
>ONYP01000123.1 GCA_900322135.1 uncultured Prevotellaceae bacterium | reverse complement strand
AAATTGTTATGCAACGACTCAGAAGAACAATGATGTTTGTCCCTGGTAACAACCCGGGAATGATGGCCGACGCTCACATCTACGGTCCCGACTCAATCATGCTCGACCTTGAGGACTCCGTCTCGATGGCCGAGAAGGATGCCGCGCGTCTGCTGGTTCACAACGCACTGAAGACCATCGACTACGGCACGACCGAAATGGTGGTACGTATCAACCCGCTGAACACCCCTTACGGCAAGAAGGATGTTGAGGCAGTAGTAAAGGCTGGCGTTCACGTCATCCGCATGCCCAAGACCGAGACCGCCGAGGAGGTAAAGGAACTCGAAGAGGAAATCATCAAGGTGGAGACCGAGCTGGGCTGCGTAGGCCGCACCCAGATTATGGCTGCCATCGAGAGCACGCTGGGCGCGCTCAACGCCTATGCTATCGCCACCGCCAGCAAGCGCATGATGGGTATCGCCCTGGGCGCCGAGGACTACTGCGCTAACCTGAAGGCACAGCGCACGACCGGCGACTCGCCCTTCTTCGGCATGGAGCTGCAAATGGCTCGTCAGTGCATCGTGACGGCTGCCCGCGCTGCCGGCATCGACGCCCTGGACACCGTGTTCAGCAACCTCAACGACATGGACACCTTCCGTCGCGAAGTTGAGATGATTAAGGCAATGGGATTTGACGGTAAGTCAATCATCAATCCTCGCCAAATCGAGGTTGTCAATGAGATTTTCGCTCCGAAGGAGAAGGAAATCGAGAAGGCCAAGACCATCATCGCCGCCATCAAGGAAGCCGAGTTCGCTCCCAAGGAGAAGGAAATCGAGAAGGCCAAGACCATCATCGCCGCCATCAAGGAAGCCGAGAAGCGCGGCAGCGGCGTTATCGCCGTCAACGGCAAGATGGTTGACCGCCCCGTGGTTATCAGAGCACAACGTACCATCGACCTGGCCATCGCGTCGGGCATCTTGACAAAGGAGGATTTAGCATGAACAGTATCAAAGATAGAGCAGCCCTGATTGCCGAGGCTGCAAAGAAGATGAACAAGGTAACGACGCCGCAGTAAAGAAGAATACCACGCCGCGCCACGAGTTGCAGCGCACCAACGGTAAAATCGTCACCCTCGAGGAAGCCATCCGCAAGAGCGGTCTCAAGGACGGTATGACCATCTCGTTCCACCACCACTTCCGCAGCGGTGACAAGGTGATCAACATGGTCGTTGCCAAGCTCGCCGAGATGGGTTTCAAGGACCTGCACTTGGCTTCGTCCAGCCTGATTGATGTGCATGAGCCCCTGATTGAGCACATCAAGAACGGCGTTATCACCAAGATCTCGACCAGCGGTCTGCGCGGAGCCCTCGCTACCGAGGTATCGCACGGCCTGATGAAGGAGCCCGTTGTGTTCCGTTCACACGGTTCTCGCGGCTACGCCATCAAGAGCGGTGAGCTGCACATCGATGTTGCTTTCCTGGGCGCCTCATCGTCGGACTCGCTGGGTAACGCTGCCGGTTACTCGACCAGCGAGAATGCCAAGAGCATCTGCGGTTCTCTGGGTTATGCCCTGCCCGATGCCAAGTATGCCGACAAGACCATCATCCTGACCGATGACCTGGTAGACTATCCCAACCAGCACAGTGCCATCAGCGAGGCCGATGTGGACTATGTTGTTGTCGTTGACTCGGTGGGCGACTCGAGCAAGATTTCCTCGGGTGCCATCCGCGACACCAAGAACCCGCGAGACATCCTGCTCGCCAAGCAGGCTGCCAAGGTGGTGATGAACAGCGGTTACTTTGAGGACGGTTTCTCCTTGCAGACCGGCTCGGGTGGTGCTGCTCTCGCCGTGACCAAGTATCTGCGTCAGGGTATGATTGACAAGGGCATCAAGGCCAGTTACGCACTGGGCGGCATCACCAGCCACATGGTGAAACTGCATCAGGAAGGCCTCATCGACCGCATCATCGATGTTCAGTCGTTTGACAAGGTGGCTGCCGAGTCGCTGATGAACGACCCGAAGCACAAGAGCGTGTCGGCCAACGAGTATGCTGCCATGCTGGAGCCGGGTTCCGCAACCCACTTCCTGGATGTCGTTATCCTGTCGGCCCTCGAGGTTGATGTGAACTTCAATGTGAATGTGCTCGTCGGCAGCGACGGTATCATCCGTGGCGCTATCGGCGGTCACCCCGACACCGCTCAGGACAGTGCCCTGTCAGTTATCGTATGCCCGCTGCTGCGCGGCCGCATCCCCTGCATCGTTGACGAGGTAACCACCCTGATCACTCCGGGCAGCAATGTTGATGTTGTCGTTACCGAGTACGGTATCGCCGTCAATCCCAATCGTCCCGAGGTGAAGGAGCGTCTGGAAGCCGCTGGCTTGAAGATTGTGGACATCCACGACCTGGCAGCCAAGGCCCGCAAGATCATTGGCGATCCCGCTCCCCTGCCCTTCGGCGACAAGGTGGTCGGTATCGTGTTGAACCGCGACGGTTCGGTACAGGATGTAATCAAGAACATCGTGGGTTAAATGCCCGCATTTAGCCTAACGCTATAAACATCAGCGATGGAGATTACGCTCGACGCTCTACTGCAAAGCCGTGACAACCGCCACGCGCTGCAACAGCAGTTACTCCAGCAGCATCCCGGCAGCACCCTGGTGTGCCTGACGGTGGTGATGCCGGGCAGCGTCAAGCGTAATCTCTACTCGGTGGTGACCGCACAAGCGGCTCTGACCGCACTGCTCGACCGCCTGGGAGAGCATGTGACGGCCACACACGCCCGCGACCTGGCAACCGGCTATGAGGCCTACCTCATCACCGACTTGCCGGTGCTCGATGCCAAGCGTGTGACTTGTGACATCGAAGACAGCCACCCGCTAGGGCGGCTGTTCGACATTGATGTGATGGATACCATCGGCGTTCCCATTACCCGCCTGTCGGTGGGAAGACAACCCCGCCGTTGCCTGCTCTGCGACCACGAGGCTCGCTGGTGCATGCGCAACCATAGCCACTCGCAAGAGGAGCTGATGGCCCACATCCGACAACTGATTGAGGACTATGTACGATAACTTTGAAATCTGCGACATGCCGCTCTCACTCAAGTCCAACCGGACCCGCGTGGAGCGTTTCCTTGCCGACAGTGGCCTGCGTCTGGAAGATGTGGACTACTATGCCGCCGTCACCGATGACGACGGCAACATCATCGCCGGCGGGGGTCTGCAGGGCAATGTCATCAAGTGCATAGCCGTGGGCGAAGCCGCCCGCGAGACCGGCCTGAGCAACAAGCTCATCAGCCGCCTCATCATGATGGCCAACCGACAGGGTGCCGATACGGTAAAGGTTTATACCAAGCCCGACAACCGCACGGTGTTTGAGAGCATGGGCTTTAAAGTCATCGCCAGTGCTCCCAAGGCCATACTCATGGAGAACGGCATGAGAGGCATCGGCCGCTACAGCGACTACCTGCGCAGCGTGCGCGGCGACCGTCCCGACGGTGCCGCTGCCATCGTGATGAATGCCAACCCATTCACCCTGGGCCACCTCTACCTTGTCCAGCAGGCAGCCGCCAAGGCTTCGACCCTGTATGTCATCGCCGTACGCGAGGACCGCTCGGTCTTCTCCTATCAGGAGCGCCTGGCCATGATTCAAGCCGGCTGTGCCGGATTGGACAATGTGGTTGTTGTCGAGGGGAGCGATTATGCCATCAGCGAACTGACATTCCCCACCTACTTCCTCAAGCAGGTGACCGATGCCACCGACACCCACATCACGCTGGATTTGGACCTGTTTGCACGCCACATCGCACCGGCGCTGGGCGTGACGACACGCTATGTGGGCAGTGAGCCGATTGACGCGCTGACGGCCCGCTACAACGAACTCATGCAGCAGTTGCTGCCGCAGCATGGCATCCAAGTGGAAACCGTCGAGCGCCTTGTGCTCGATGGACAGCCCGTGAGTGCCTCACGCATGCGCCAGGCCCTGGCCGAAGGCTCGTTGACCCAAGCCGCTGCTCTAGTGCCGCAGACCACCGAGCCCTACCTCATCGCCCACCTGGCCTGTGATGCCCTGCGTGCCGAACTCGATACCACACCCAAGCCCGGACTGGTGGACCGCAACGACAACGGCGCACACCACGACATGGACTTGGCTATGATGAACCGAAGCATCGACGCGCTACAGCCCTATTTTGTGCAGTTGGCATTGTACGGCAGTAGCAGTGCCGAGCTTTTTGAGGTACCTGACGCACAGACAGTGCGCGACATCGGCATCAAGGCCGAGCAGGCTATGCTGGCGGCTACCGGTGGTGTGAATACCCACCGCGGGGCGCTGTTCGCCATGGGACTGACCACACTGGCAGCCTCGTGGTGTGCCGCACGCGATGTCGTCGTCGGCAGCAAGCAGTTGCGCGAACTCATCATGCAGGTAGCAGGACAGTTCCTGCCCACGGCAGGCACCCACGGCAACGATGCCGTGAATGCCCACCATGTGACAGGAGCACTGGACCTGGCCAAGGCAGGCTATGAGCAACTGTTCAAAGAATGGTTGCCCGCCTACCGCAACTACCTGACCGAGGAGGCCTCGACTGCCCGCCACCGCCTGCTGCTGCTCATCATGAGCCAGCTCGACGACACCAATATCATCCACCGCGTGGGCTACGGTCAGGCCCAGCAGGTCAAGCAAGAGGCTGTGGCGCTGCTCAACGGCTACAGCACTGCCGGCATGGAGCAGATGAACCGCGAGTACATCGCCCGCAACATCTCGCCCGGCGGCAGCGCCGACATGGTAGCGCTCACCATTTTTATCCATACGATATTGAATTAATAACCCTATATCAATTAACATTTTCAAAATTTTATCATGGTAGAATTAATCAATCAAGGAGTTTACTTAATCAACGGTAACGAAATTCGCACAGATGCCACCGGTCTTCCCACGCCTGACGAGGCTCGTGAGAACACCATCACCTACGGCATCCTGCGCAGCCACGATGTGGACGGCAGCAAGGGTAAGAAGATGCGCATCCGCTTCGACGCGATGATGTCGCACGACATCACCTATGTGGGCATTATCCAAACCGCCCGCGCCAGTGGTCTCGAGAAGTTCCCCCTGCCCTACGCAATGACCAACTGCCACAACTCGCTGTGCGCTGTCGGCGGC
>ONYP01000068.1 GCA_900322135.1 uncultured Prevotellaceae bacterium | reverse complement strand
CACCTCTTCCCATTCCGAACAGAGAAGTTAAGCCTCACCACGCCGATGGTACTGCGAAAGTGGGAGAGTAGGTAACCGCCCCCTAAGAGGGAGTCACTGTTAATACAGCGGCTCCCTCGTTTTTTTGTTGCCCGCCGGGCTGGACATACCGGACAGACTTGAGGTGGCGTTGACAACGCCACATACCGGACCAACTGGACCTGCAGTAGAGACTGGACGGGCTTACCAGCGCTGTCCAGTAAGTGGTCAACGCCACTACTAAACGGGAACGGGATACTGGCCGTGCCGGCAATGATACAAGGGAGGCGATGCCACAACGGCACCGCCTCTCTTGGTTGTATCACATTACCCAGCAGGTTACCAGATGATGACGCGGTCGGCAGGATCACGCCACATGGGCATCTCGGGCTGGATGTTGAATGCATTGAAGAACTCCTCGAGGTTGCGGATGGCTACATTCACGCGGTTAACACCCAGACTGTGGGGGTCAACCTTGGTGCGGCGCAGCATTTCCTCTTTGGTGATATTGGCTGCCCATACATTGGCATAGCTCAGGAAGAAGCGCTGGTCAGGAGTAAAGCCATCGATAGGGGTGTTGCCCTTGCCTTGCTCGGTGTTCTTGAAGGCGCTGTAGGCAACGCGCAGGCCACCGTGGTCGGCAATGTTCTCGCCCATGGTGAAGGTGCCGTTGGCGTGAACATCATCGGCTACGATCTCGGCACTGTACTGTGCGCCCAGCTTGTCGGCCAGCTCCTGGAACTTGGCAGCGTCTTCTGGAGTCCACCAGTCCACCATATTGCCGTTGTGGTCAAAGTTACGGCCCTGGTCGTCAAAGCCATGGGTCATCTCGTGGCCGATAACGACACCGATAGCGCCATAGTTGCATGCATCATCGGCATTGGGGTCAAAGTAGGGTGCTTGCAGAATGCCTGCGGGGAAGCAGATTTCGTTGCTGGAAGGCTCATAGTAGGCGTTGACGGTCTGCGGGGTCATGAACCAGCGCTCCTTGTCAACGGGTTTGCCAAGCTGTGAGTACTCATACTCGGACTGGAAGCGTCGTGCAGCCATGATATTGCTCCAGTAGTTCTTAGCCGGGTCGATGTCCAGTCCGCTATAGTCGCGCCACTTGTCGGGATAACCGATCTTGACGGTGAAGCTGTTGAGCTTCACGAGGGCGTTGACCTTGGTCTTGGGGCTCATCCACGACAGGGTGGCGATGTGCTCGCCTAGGGCTTTCTTGAGGTTGTCGACGAGTTGCTGCATCTTCTTCTTGGAGTCGGCAGGGAAGTATTTCTCGACATAGAGCTGGCCCACGGCCTCGCCCAGCAGGGTGTTGGGCACATCGAGTGAGTGTTTCCAGCGCGGCATTTTCACCTGCTTGCCACTCATGGCACGGCTGTACATGTCGAAGTTGGCGTCGGCAAAGGCATCACTCAGGTAGGGCGAAGCGGCGTCCACATACTTGAAGATGAGGTATTCCCTGATGTCTTCTTCCTTGAGGCTCTTGAGCATCTCGTTGACCTTGGCCAGCGATTTGGGTTGGAAGACGCACACCTTGTCGAGGTTCTTGATGCCCAGTGTGCCGAAGTACTGGTCCCAGTTGATGTTGGGATAATCGGCCTTGAGCTGAGCCATTGTGGTTACATTATAGAGCTTGCTGTAGTCGCGTGTTTCCTCGCGCGTCATGGCAACCTTGGCGAGTTCGGTCTCGATGGCCATGACATTCTTGGCTGCCTTCTTGGCGTTGCCCTTGTTGTAGCCGATGAGCTGGAACAGCTGCTGGATGTAGTTGGTATAGGCGTTGCGCACCTTGACGGTGTTGGCGTCCTTGTCCAGGTAGTAGTCACGGTCGCCCATGCCCAGGCCGTCTTGCCCCAGATACATCATGTTGGTGTTGGAGTCCTTCAAGTCGGCCATCACCGCTGAATTGAAGAACGGCGCTGCAATGCCGTTGTGCTGGTTGGCGATGGCTACAATGAACTGGTTGCGCGTGAGCTTCTTGAGCTGTGCGATGTCTTGAAGCAGCGGTGCTGCTCCCTCGCTGTTGAGACGCACGCTGTCCATGCCCAGGGCATACAGGTCTCCCACCTTCTGCTTGATGGAGCCACGGGGATTGTTGGTGCCCAGGTTGGTAATGATGTCCTTGACCTGGTTGCGGCTGTTCTCGGCCAACTGGTCAAAAGTGCCGAATCGCGCATACTGCGGGTCCAGCGGGTTGGCCAGTTTCCATCCGCCGCAGGCATACTGGTAGAAATTCTGCCCCGGTGCGGTTCCGGGATCCAGATTGTTGCGGTCGACGGCCTTGACGGGATTGCCGGCCATTGCTGTCATTGCAAATAATGCCATGAAAAGAAAAATGGATTTTTTCATAAATGCGATATGTTAAATGATTATTAATGTGTAATTATCGGTTCAGGATGGCCAGCATCTCCAGGAGTATCGGCTCCATGACATCATATCCGGCCGTGTTGGGGTGCACGCCGTCGTCGGTCAATGCCTTGTTCATCGAGCGGCCATCGGTGGTCAAGGAGCTGAAGTATTCCAGATAGTGGACATGGCGAAGATGGGCTGCATAGTCCATGATGCGCATATTCAGACGCTCGATTTTGGCTGGGGCGTCCTTCACAGAGTGGTTCCAGCAGAACTCATCACAGGGCAGAACCGATGTGAGGACTACCTCGATGCCATGGGCTAGTGCCAGTTCGGTCATTGACTGGATATTGTCCATCGTGATATCCTCGTCATAGGGGCCGTTGTTCTCGGCGATGTCGTTGGTGCCGCAGTTGATGACGACGATGCGAGGCTTGAGGTTGAGCACATCCTGGCGGAAGCGTGCCAGCATCTGCGACGACACTTGTCCGCCGATACCACGTCCCACCAAGTGGTTGTTCTCGAAGAAGCCGGGATGTAATTCATACCAGTATTCGGTTATGGAATTGCCCATCATCACAACGCGCATCGAGTCGGGCTCACCCGCCATGAGCTCATGATTGGCCTGAGCATATCGGTCCTTGTTGGCCCAGTCGACGGCAGAGGCGTTAAGCCCTGTCATAAGGTTCCAGAATATCATAGCGAATAATAAGAATCTTCTCATGTTCTATGACTTAGGGTTGTTTGATTGCCCAAAGGTACAAAATATACTTGAAAGGCGTTCAGCAAATGGTCAGAAAATCAGTTGCAACCCGCTGGCCAGCTATTAGCGGTTATCGGTAACCCGATAATTTTCAGCTCATTGACTGCGGGTCGCTCATGCTGTCGACATTCTTGCGGAATTGCATCGGGCTGATGCCGAACTGCTGTTTGAAAGTCTTGGAGAAGTGTGACAGGTTCTGGAAGCCGCATTTGCGGGCGACGGCAGTGAGAGAGAGGTCCTGGGTGCTGATGATGCGGCGCGCATAGTTGAGCCTTACCTGCAGCACAAATGCCACTGGCGTTAATCCCGTGATGCTCATGACGCGTGTGCGCAGTTGCTTGCGGCTGAGGGATAAGGCTGCGGCAATGTTTTCCATGTCGATATCGTCTTTGGCCATCTGGGCATGGATTACATCAACAAGTTTATTGACGAATTCCTGATCTTCTTTACTCCGGTGTGGCGCCTCGTCATTCCCTGACGATACATCCTTGCTCGTGGTGATGAAGCGCTCACGCAGCCTGGCCTGCCTGTCGATGAGCTGCTTGGCGACCAACCGCAATTCATCGGAATTGAAGGGCTTGACAAGAACAGCGTCGGCACCCGCTTCGATACACGAGATGCGTTCCTGCTCACTCGTGTTGGATGTCATGGCGATAATGGGGATGTGGCTCAGGGCGATATTGCCGCGCAAGTGAGTAATGAGTTCCTTGCCTCCCATCACAGGCATGGTGATGTTAGTGACAACCAGGTCGGGCACCATGTCCTGGGCATTGCTCAAAGCCTCGCGGCCATCACGGGCAAACCGCAGGTTATAATCGGCCTTGAGGTGGCTGGCGATGAAGTATGCGACATTTTCATTGTTCTCGACGATAAACACCAAGGGCTTGTGACTGATGTCGCCCATTTGCCGCAGTCGGTTCTCGGCATAGAGCGATATCTCATCATAGTTTTTCTTATTGCCCTCGATGGCCTGTACAGGGAAATCAATGGTAAAGGTAGTGCCAGCATTCGGCTTGCTGTCGACGGTAATGTTGCCGTTCATGGCTTTGACGAGCTGGTTGATGAGCGAGAGCCCTAAACCTGCCGCGACGCCTTCATCACCATCGGCCGACTGGGAAAACGGTTCAAAGATATGGTCGAGCACCTCGGCGGGGATGCCCTTGCCGGTGTCGGTCATCAGCAGCCGCATCTTGTTGTCTTCGGGGGCTTCCAGGTGCACGCTGATGCGGCCGTTGCGTGGCGTGAACTTGAGCGAATTGGAAACAAGGGTCTGAACAATCTTGCGGATGTAGTCAGGAATGAAGATGACAAAGTGTGAAGTCATGGGAGAGGTGAACTCCAGCGCTATCATCTGCTGCTGGGCCGCCTCGGTGAAATTCTCAACCAGCATCCTGACAAACATGACGATGTCGCCTGTTTTGGTCTCATTGGGACCGATAGGACTTCCTGTTTTGTCAATTTCTATCAAGCGGTTAAGCAGTCCTAACATATTCTGGCCATGACTGACAATCATCTCGCCCAGGCGTTGGCTTTCGCTGGCTGTAGTCTTGCCGCTGCCCAGCAGTTGCTGCCCGGCACTGAGCATTACCGTCAACGGGGTGTGCAGCTCGTTGGTGATGTTGGTGAAAAAATGTGACCTCATCTCCTCGGTCTGCTGTGCCATCTTGAGGGCCGTTTTGCCTTTTCGCCATGAGTAGAACAGGGCGGCTGTAGCAGCAGCCAGCAGCAGTCCTAGCAAGGCACTGCCCCAAGTGATCTGTCTGCTGAAGATCTCGCTCTTCTGGTCCAACTCGTTCTGCTCCATATTCTTGTTGGTGGCCTCAATCACGCTTATCTGCGCCGAACGCAGTTTCCCAGAGATGGAGTCATTGAGCGTGGTGTAGCGCTCTAGATGAAGCAAAGCGATGGCAGGATTGGATTCGCGCATGGTTTCCCACAGCCCTCGTTCGGCAATGCACTCTGTTTTGGGTGTGCCGCACTTGATGCTGTACTCCAGTGCTTTCTTGTAATAGCGTGAAGCCTCGTCGAGATTGCCGAGTTTCTTATATATGCTTCCCAGCTGGTTGTAACCCACGGTCAGGGAATACAGGTTGTTGGATTGTTCCAGTTTGGGCAGAGCAGCCTTTATCAGCCGCTGTCCTTCGTCCAGCCGCCCCAGCTTCTCGAGCACGGCGCTCTTCTGCACGAGTCTGATGGCGGCATTGCCCTCGCGGCCCGCTTTATTGTCGATGTCATAGGCCTCCTCGATGGCTGCCATCGCTTTCTCGGGCTCATTGTTCATAAGGTACAGTTCACTGGCCATGCCGAGCCTGATGGCCAGGCGGTCGTCTCGCTTGAGGCTCCGCTCAATCCCGATGGCTTTCTCGATAAACTGGATACCTTGCTGCGGCTGTTCGACGACAAGGTAGATGGCCGCCATCATGTTCAGGTCGCTGCTCACGAGTCTCGGGTCTTTGATCTGGGTATCCACCTTGTAGGCGGTCATCAGGGTCATGATGGCGCCGTCATAGTCACCCAAGCGGTATTGGGCACTGCTTACTAAGCCCAGCACATCGCTCTGCAACTTGTCGGGCTTTTTCTCTTTCATCACCAGGTCGCGGGCAAGGATTCCCTGTGCCAGCGCCTCCTCGTAATGGTCGTTGTCAAAGAGGTGCTCAGCCATCAGGTAATGCAGCAGGGCTTCAGCCCTGTCGGGCTTGGTCGACTTGTCACACTGGTAGAGCGTGTCGGTGATACCGTCATTGCTCAATTGCTTGCCGATGGCGTTGATGAGTTGGATCTGGGTTTGTTTGTCGGCCGTTCGGTAGAGATGGTACAACGAGTCTACCGGTTCTGCCGCAGCCGTCGGCTGCAGGGCAAGAACCGCGATGACAGCCACCAGCGCTCCAAGCCACTGGCTGATGATGCAACGGTTGACAATCAGTTTACTCATCAGGTGCAAATGTAGTAATTATTTAGCAAACATTCACATGCGACGGGGCAGAAAAATCATGACGGGGCAGGAGAGACATATGTTGGCACAGAATTTGCTTATTTCAACCAGAATTAGTAATTTTGTCATAGGAAATTTTTAAGCACTTCATCATGGCAGACATACCCAATCAAGGAACAGGGACAGGCGCGGCGACCAAGCAACGGGTGCGCATCGAGGAGCCGCGGCAGTACAAGGTGGTGTTCTACAACGACGATGTCACGACGATGGAATTTGTGACCGAGGTGTTGCGTTCCGTCTTCAACAAACCGGCCGATGAGGCTGTTGCGTTGATGATGAGGGTGCACCGCGAGGGCCATGCCGTGGTCGGCGTGTACAGCTACGATGTGGCAATGACCAAGACATCGGTAGCGACCACCCTGGCTCGCCAGGAGGGCTTCCCGCTGCGCATCACCTGTGAGCCGGCATGACCTGTCTAGATTAATGCTTTCACATAACAACCAATAATCATACAAGAAACACAAGTGGAATTCTCAACCGATTTTGAAAATATCGTCACATCGGCTCTCGTTCTAGCTGACACCTGCAACAACCGCCTGGTGACGCCCGAGCATCTGCTGCTTGCCGCCCTGGGCGATAAGGTCGTGGACGCTGTCTTGCGCTCTAGCGTGCTCAATCTGCCGCTGGAGGATGTGAAGGACCAGCTGCGCGACTATATCGACAGGCTTGACCATTTTGACGAGAACGAGGAGGGGCGGCAGCTGTTTGCTTCACACCAGTACGGTGAACTCATTAAGTTGATGGGGCAGAGTACTGAGCAGGCGGGTACCGATGTCGCCGGTGTGCCGGTGTTCTTTGAATCGCTCCTGCAACTCAAGGACTCGTATGCAGCCAACTCCCTCAAGGCGCTCATCAATGAAGACAAGGAGCGTTTCTTCACCTTGCTCAAGCGCTCCTATAAGCTGCCTGAGAATGAGAAAGAAACCGATGGTGAACGAGAGGACGCTGAGCTGGATATCGCTAATGGGGCACCCCAGGACGGCGCTCTGGGTGACGAGGCGGCAAGGCAGCAGCCTGGCGGCTGGCGTGACTATGTGATGTGTATCAACGATCACCTGGCCGACCATAACCCCCTCATCGGGCGTGAGGCCGAGCTCGACCGCACCGTCCAGGTGCTGTGCCGCAAGGACAAGAACAACCCCTTGCACATCGGTGAGCCCGGCGTGGGCAAGACCTCGATCGTTTACGGTCTGGCTCAGCGCATCCACGACGGCAATGTGCCCGAGTCGCTGCAGGGTAGACGCATCTACCAGCTCGACCTGGGCTCGCTCATTGCCGGCACGCAGTACCGCGGTGACTTTGAGAAGCGTCTCAAGGCGGTAATGAAAGGCATTGCTGCCGAGCGGGGCGCCATCCTCTACATCGACGAGATCCACAACATCGTGGGCGCCGGACAGACCGGAGAGGGCTCGATGGATGCCAGCAACCTGCTGAAACCCTACCTGGAGGGCGGCAGGGTGCGGTTCATCGGGGCGACCACCTATGAGGAATACAACCGCTATATCATGCGCAACAAGGGGCTCATGCGCCGATTCCAGCAAGTCGCCATCGAGGAACCGAGCGTTGAGGAAACCCTCAAAATCGTGCAGATGCTCAAGGAGGGCTACGAGGAGTTCCATCAAGTGAAATATGACGATGATGCCATCGAGTATGCCGTGACGGGCAGCGCGCGACACATCACCGACCGTTACCTGCCCGACAAGGCCATCGACCTGATTGACGAGGCAGGAGCCTGGGTGCAGATGAACCGCAAGGAAGGTGAGAACCGCCGTGTGGATAAAGCGCTCATCGCCAGTGTACTGGCGCGCATCGCCAAGGTGGAATCGTTGACGATGGACGAGAGCGATAACGACAGGCTCGAGTCGCTGGAAACGCGCATCATGGACAAAATCTATGGTCAAGACAAGGCCGTGCAGCAAGTGGTCCAGGCCGTGCAGATGTCCAAGGCTGGTCTCACCGACGAGGGCAAGCCCTTGGCTTCGCTGCTGTTTGTCGGTCCCACTGGTGTGGGCAAGACCGAGGTGGCCCGTGTACTGGCCCGGGAGCTGGGTGTGGAGCTGGTGCGCTTTGACATGAGTGAGTATGTCGAGAAGCACACTGTCGCAAAACTCATCGGTTCTCCGGCCGGTTATGTGGGCTATGATGACGGCGGACTGCTCACCGATGCCGTGCGCAAGCATCCCGATTGCGTCCTGTTGCTCGACGAGATTGAGAAAGCCCACGACGACATCTTCAACCTGCTGCTGCAGGTGATGGACTACGGCACGCTCAGCGACAACAAGGGCCGCAAGGCCGTGTTCCGTAATGTAGTGCTCATCATGACCAGCAATGCTGGCGCCCAGTTCGCCCATCAAGCATCGGTGGGCTTTGCCTCGACCGTCACAGCCGGGCAGGCCATGCTCAAGCAGGTGAAGAAGACTTTCAAGCCCGAGTTTATCAACCGCTTGTCGTCGATTGTCGTGTTCAACGACATGGACCGCACCATGGCAGGCATGATTCTGGACAAGAAACTGCGTGAGCTGCAGGCCATGCTTGATACCAAGAATGTGAAACTCACCCTAGGCGAGAAAGCGCGTGACCAACTGCTCCAGGAGGGCTTCAGCCAGGAATATGGTGCCCGCGAGATGGACCGTGTCATCCACAACCGCCTCAAGACCAGACTGGTGAGAGAAATCTTGTTTGGCTCTCTCAAGCAGGGCGGCGAGTGTGTCATCGACGAGTTGGAAACAGTAGAGTAGGAGGGACCCGGGCGATGGCTTTCAGATTGAGTGAAGATATCGTGTTTCCCGATCCACGGCTCGGCGATGACGACGGGCTGCTGGCTGTCGGCGGCGACCTGAGTGTGGACCGCCTGTTGCTGGCCTACAGCTACGGCATTTTCCCGTGGTTCTCGTTCCGTGACTGGCCCTATCCGGCTTGGCATTGCCCCATGCAGCGCTTTGTGATTTTCCCCGATGAGGTGCATGTCTCGCACTCGATGCGCACATTGATGAACAAAAACATCTACCGAGTGACTTTCAACGAGGACTTTGAGGGCGTTATCAAGGGGTGCAGCGAGGTGGACGGGCGATATCATTGTAACGGCGCCTGGTTGGGCGAGGATATGATCAAAGCCTATACCGACCTGCATGTCTTGGGGTATGCCAAGAGTGTCGAGGTGTGGAACCTTGACAATGAGCTTGTTGGCGGTCTCTATGGTGTGGCTGTGGGCAGCTGTTTCATCGGCGAGAGCATGTTCTCTAAAGCGCCCAACAGTTCAAAATTTGCATTGATATCTTTAGCGCGTTTCATGCAGCGCATTGGTGGGCGGTTGATAGACTGCCAGTTGGAGACACCTCATCTCAAGTCGATGGGCGGTCGTTTCATCCCCTATGAGCAGTATCTGGAAATCCTCAATCCCGAGGGGCTCAAGTACTTGCAATCTATGCCGAACGAGGCCGAGGACCCGTTAGACGGTTCTGCCGAAGATGATGAGCCATGATAAATGCTTATTTGATTGAATTAAAGCTGATTGAAATATATCATATAAAGTAATTGTTTAAAAATACCCACTCGATAGCGCCGAGTGGGTATTTTTTGCCATTTTCCAGGGGTTGTGATTAGCTTTTTCTTTCTTTGATGCAATAAAATCAATATATTGTGTTGTAGTTTATTGTGGTATTAAGTATAAACCGATACTTTAAGTGTTGGTGCCGTTATCTTGGCGGCTTTTTCTGAGAGGTGACAAGAGCCAATTGGCCAGCATGGCCAGGAGCGGGGAAAGTGCCAGCGCAATGACTGCGACCGAGGCTGCCGACGGTACTGCATCGGCTATGTTTAGGTGGACTCCCAGGATGTATCCGGCAGCTGTCGCGAGCAACGCCAGCACGATGGCGGTGCCGTAGACCAGCCGGGCGTGGCTTGTCACGGGCGACGGCTTGGCGCTCCTGTTGCACAGCAGGATGATGCCCTGGGCTAATAGGGTGGCTGCAAACAGCGCGATCACCATCCACGACGACTGGGCCATCGTCGTGCAGCAGCCAATCAGCACGGCAAGGACGACCAGGCGTCTGGGGGCCATGAGGTCGTCGCTCTTGGAGAGCCATGAGTAGTAGCGGCTGTTGCTGAAGTCGTTGTGTTGAAGGGCTCCCACCTCGTGCAGCAACATGGCGCACAGGTCCAAGAGCGCGGCTGCCAGTAGTGATGTGTAGGCTATCGTTGTCGTCATAGTTGGGTGTATTAAAGCATTTATCGTCGGCAAAGGTAACTATTCTGCGCTAAATTACGGTAAAACTGATGCAAAAACGGCGCTCGGCAGGTTGACGGCAGGATTCCCCTATAATTCCCCTATATATTATATATAATGTGTGACGGTTTTATGGCCGGTTCGGCTCGCGGTTTTGTGGTGTGTTCGGCCCGTAAAAGCGCATTGTGGAAAATGGTAGTTGCCTGGGTGGCATGTTGCGTCTTTGGACATCGAGAAGGGTGATTTTTAGATTAAATGAAGTTAAATAATGTTAAGGTTGAATAAATTTCACAATTTTTGAGGGTGCTGATTATCAGCGACTTAGGTGTATTACGATGTAAAACAGCGGGTTAAAACGGGGGTGCGAGGCGACATTATATATAAAGAAATTTTGCTGAAAGTTTGGCTATTAGGGAAAAAGGTTGTAATTTTGCAACGCTTTTTTGCGCCGCAAGGGCCGAAAATGACTTGTAAACGCTTGATAGCGTGAGTGGTTAAGGGCACTGAGCAGCGCGTGAGCAAACTGAAAAATATTTGTCAAATTAATTAAAAACTAACAAACTAAGATGCCTACTATTCAGCAATTAGTAAGAAAAGGCCGCACTGCGCTGGAATCGACCAGCAAATCGCCCGCTCTGGACGCATGTCCTCAGCGCCGCGGTGTTTGTGTTCGTGTTTACACGACCACGCCTAAGAAGCCGAACTCGGCTATGCGCAAGGTTGCCCGTGTCCGTCTGACCAACGGTAAGGAGGTGAACTCCTACATCCCTGGTGAGGGCCACAACCTGCAGGAGCACTCGATCGTCATGGTACGCGGTGGCCGCGTTAAAGACCTTCCCGGTGTACGCTATCACATCATCCGTGGCACTCTCGACACCGCCGGTGTTGAAGGCCGCACCCAGCGCCGCAGCAAGTATGGCGCCAAGCGTCCCAAGAAGAAAAAATAAGCCGTGACGCAATCAGGCCCTGACTTACTAAAACAATTCAACAAGTAAAATTAATTTCAAACTTAGTTTTCAGTTTTATTGGATTGGACATTTGGTTGAGTAAACGCGCCGCAGCGGCGGGCGTTGAAGAACAAAGCAAAAGACAACCAAGCAGACTTAAAACTACAACTGTGTTTAAAAAATGAGAAAGGCTAAGCCCAAAAAAAGGATCATCCTTCCCGATCCCAAGTTCGGTGACGTTCGTGTAACCAAGTTCGTCAACCACCTCATGTATGATGGTAAGAAGAACACATCTTACCGTATCTTCTACAGCGCTCTGGACCTCGTGGGCCAGAAGATGGCTAGTGAAGAGAAAACCCCTCTGGAAATCTGGAAAGCAGCCTTGGAGAAGATCACTCCCCAGGTGGAGGTGAAGTCCCGCCGCGTTGGTGGTGCAACCTTCCAGGTGCCTACCGAGATCCGTCCCGACCGCAAAGAGTCGGTTTCGATGAAGAACATGATTATTTTCGCTCGCAAGCGTGGCGGCAAGACTATGGCCGACAAGCTGGCTGCTGAAATCATGGATGCCTATAACGAGCAGGGTGGCGCATTCAAGCGCAAAGAGGACATGCACCGCATGGCCGAGGCTAACCGCGCATTCGCTCACTTCAGATTCTGATTTAGCTACGGCGTGAACTAAGGCAATGGGCACTGACGCACAGCTGAAATATACTCGTAACATCGGCATCATGGCACACATCGATGCCGGCAAGACCACCACATCGGAGCGGATCTTGTACTACACGGGCCTGACCCACAAGATGGGCGAGGTT
>ONYP01000048.1 GCA_900322135.1 uncultured Prevotellaceae bacterium | reverse complement strand
GGACCACCTGGGTGATATGGACTTCAAGGTGACGGGTACCGTCGACGGTATCACCGCCACTCAGATGGATATCAAGTGCGACGGTCTGCCCTACGAGATTCTCGAGCAGGCACTGCACCAGGCCAAGGAAGGCCGTCTCCACATCCTGAACCTCATCAACGAGGCCATTCCCGCACCCCGCGAGGACTACAAGCCTCATGTGCCCCGCATCGTCACCATGGAGATCGACAAGGAATTCATTGGTGCCGTCATCGGCAAGGGTGGCGAGGTTATCCAAGGTCTGCAGGAAGAGACTGGTACTACCATCAGCATAGAGGAGGTTGACGGCAAGGGAATCGTCGAGATCGCTGCTGCCAACAAGGAGAGCATCGAGGCTGCCGTGGCCCGCATCAAGGCCATCACCGCAGTTCCCGAGGAGGGTCAGATCTACACCGGTAAGGTGGTCAGCATCCTCGAGTTCGGTGCCTTCGTTGAGTTCATGGCTGGCCGTGACGGTCTGCTGCACATCAGCGAGATCAGTTGGGACCGCCTCGAGAGCATGGAGGCCAGCGGCCTGCACGAGGGCGACGAGGTCACTGTCAAGCTCATCGAGATTGACAAGAAGACCGGTAAGTTCCGCCTGTCGATGCGTGCCCTGCAGGACAAGCCCGAGGGTTATGACGAGCGTCGCCAGGGTGGCGGCTCCCGTGGTCCCCGCGGCAATGGCAATGGTAACGGTGGCAACCGTGGTACTCGCCCCAATGGCGGCGGTAACCGTCCCATGGGTGGCAACCGTGGTCCCCGTCCCAACGGCCCGCGTCGTCCCCGCCGTGACGATCGCCGCGACGACGAGTAATCCTGCGACAACACATTTAACAATAGCAAGTGCCGAGGCCTACAGCCCCGGCACTCGTTTTATCCCCATGTTTGGAAGACAAGAAAGACAACATATACAAGCCATCAGGATTGTAGCGGGATTTAAAGACAACTTAGACAACTCTTACAACTGTTTTATAACAACTGAATAATCTGAATGTGCTGATAATCAGATATTTAAGAAAAATCTGTTGTCTTATTGAGTTTGCGTCTGCCATCCGCCGTTTTTTAAAAGACAAGAAAAGCAAGAAATGCTAACCATGCGGTGCGTGGCAATGGTAAAAAAACAACGGTTACAACATGATCGAGAACAGTTGTAACCGTTGTTTAAGTTGTCTTTAATCTCAAGAGCGTGGATGCCTCTCTAAACTGCGAGCGCAGCGAGCATCAGTCGTCCATTCCCATGAATTGGCCTGATTTGTCGAAGTTCAGCTCAAGCCCGTTGGTCAGCTCTATCTCATAGCCATAGTGCTCCTTGTGGATTTTAGCGACGGCCATGTTCTGATAGTTGCTCTTTACATAGGTGGCGATAGCCTGCGGAATAAATGCCGCGGGAACGCCTTTTGCTCTGGATTCAATGGTTTCCCACTGGTTGTTGGCATCAAAGTCGACTTCGGTGCCGTCGCTCAGATAGATGTCATATTCCATGCCGCCATGATCGTTGTCGGGCTCGACGCCGGCTATCGTGGCATTGGGGAAATACTGCTTGACAAAAGCGTTGATGGCTTCGGGCACGGCCTGAGGCGTGGCTGCGGTGGCAGCGGGCTGGGCCTGGGCGTCGGCAGGAGGGGTCTGTGCCGGTTGCTGTGCCGTGGTCACGGGGGCTTGCTGTTGCATTTGCTGGTTGTCGTTGTTGCCTGTGCAGGCAAGCAGGCCAATGGCCAATAAGATCATGTAACTAAACTTTTTCATTCTGTTTGAATATTATTGTTAATGTGGCAAAGTTACAACAATTCTTGGAACCACAATGGGTTTATAAGATATATTCGGTATAATAACCGACGATGTCCAGCGCTTCGATAATCGAGTCTATCATCGTGGGGAAGAACAACCAGATCAATAGCATAAAGGAAAGAACTATGCAGATTGAAACCAAACATTGGCGCCACAGGGTGCCCCATATCCCATAACCGAACAATTGCTTATAACTGATGAAATAATAGGCCATAATAATCAAGTCGTAAACAGCAGTGCTGAATAAGGATTGGGTGAAGTCAAGCGGTATTGTCAGTAATGACACCACGATGGTGAGCGTTTGAAGGAGCACTTGGACGAAGAAACCCTCGGGGATCGTGTGGTGTGAGTTGCGTGGCGAGTTCCTGAAGATGACCCATGTGGGGACAATGGCTAAAGCCGACATGGCCAGCATGGCCAAACTGTAGTGCTCCCTGATCCACAACTTATACCCTGTCACTCCCTGTCCCTCCAACGGCAGGCTCAACACTTCGGGGAAAAACCAATAGTAGATATTAGCATAGATAAAAGTGATGATGAACAGCATCTTGACAGGCGGAAAGCACAACTGCCGCTTGCCGCTGATATAGTCGCCTATGAAATAGCCCGGGCGACACAAGAGTTGCCAGATTGAGAAAGGCATCGTTCGCGAGCCCAGTCCCCAGACATCCATCACACCCTTGGCGACACTGCTCCATGTCATGCGCCCGCGCCCCGCCTTTTGGGAACAGCGTGGGCAATAGTTCCCCTGATAACGGTGCCCACAGCATTGGCATTGGTGCTCCTCTTCGCTCAAGGGACGGAACGCGGGAGTGCGTCGTGCCCAGCGCTTGAAGAGTTCAAAGCGTATTTTCATTCGTTGCAGGTTCATTGGATATCTTGCGCTTGAATTTTTAGTCATTGCAAAATTACACAAAAATCGTCAGCAAACAACCCTTAATCCCTCAAAAACCGACAATTGTGCAGCAATTACCTTGACAAGAGAATCCTGTGGCGCAGGACGGGCGTTCCCGGGGCCTCATGATGGAAATACTACACTATTTTGTGAGATTCTTGTGTTGTTATCAATAAAAAGTGTATTTTTGCAGAAATTTTAAAACTTTCTAAAAAGATGAAGAGTTATATTCTGACAGGCTTTTTCGCCTTGGTTTTATTGATGACATCTTGCTCTGACAAGCCGGTTGCTCCTGCCCAGTTGCCTGGGGCCATTACCAATTTCATCCAGCAGAATTTCCCTGATCAGGCTATCACATTTGCCCAGAAGGACCTTGAAATCACTGGCTGGCAGTATGATGTGGTGCTTGCCGATGGCACGCAGATTGAGTTTGACACCGACCAGATGTGGGACAAAATCCAGAGCCCGATGACGAAACCTGTTCCCGCTGCATTGATTCCTGCACCCATCATGACCTATCTGCAGGGCAATTACCCCGCGGTGATGGTTCTCAAGATTGATAAGGATAATACAGATTATGAGGTTGAACTGGCCAACGGACTTGAACTCAAGTTCAACCAGGCGGGTGCCTTGATGGAAATGGACGACTAGTTTATGCTCGCGTTGCTCGCAGGTTATATGCTCGCGTTGCTCGCAGTTTAGAGGTTAGAGTTTAGAGTTTAGAGAAGCTCCGCGTTGATGCTCGCTGCGCTCGCAGTTTAGAGGTTAAAGAGGCTCCTCGTTCTTAGCGAGACCAAACCAATGATTTGAGAGAATAATTAGAAACTAATAATAATCACCTTTTATAGAACTGAAACAATGAAGTATTTAAAGTATTTACTGTTGATGGCTATGGTCATGACCATGGGCCTGACGATGAGTGCCGATGACGACGACCGCGTGATCACCTTTGATCAGTTGCCGCAGGCTGCACAGGCGTTTCACAAGGCGAATTTTGCTGCTAAGGCTCCCTTGTTGGTGACCGCCGACTGGGACGATTTCACCATCAGGTATGAGAGTGGTGAGAAAATAGAGTTTGACAGGAATGGAGAGTGGAAGGAGATCGAGTGCTACAACACCAAGGTCCCCACTGGCGCTATCCCTGAGCAGATCAACAGCTACCTCACCCAGAACTATCCCGGCAAGAGTGTCGTTAAAATTGAGCGCCATCGCAGCATCTTTGAGGTGAAACTCAATAATGGCTTGGAGGTTGAGTTCAACCGCAATTTCCAGTTCATCGGCGTGGACTACGACGACTAATCCCGTTACAGTAACAATCACACGGGGAGGGAATGGCATGACCAAATAGTGGCATTTCCTCCCTTTTCATCAAGCAAGAGTGGATATCAAGGCAGCATATCGGCGTTTCAGGCGATGGCAACTCGACCCGTTTGATTACAAGGCCAAAAGTCCGTCGTCGCACCGTTGCAGCAACTGCGGCACCGAGTTTGTGGGCAACTTCTGCCCCATCTGCTCGCAGCGTGAGGGCATGGGTCCCATCACATGGCGCAGTGTGTTCAGGAGCATCGGTGAGGTGTGGGGCCTGCACAACCGTTCGCTGGTCTACTCGCTGGTGCAACTGTTCCTGCGTCCGGGCTACTTCATCGGTGACTACATCAGCGGCAAGCGGCAGGTGAGTTTCCCGCCCGTCAAGATGCTGGCGCTCATCGCCCTGCTTGGGGTGTTGGTCGACTATCTTATCGGCTCTCCCATCAGCGGCATGTTCAACAACGACTTCGATTTTGCGGGCGACAAGATGCTGTTCATCGACAATGCCTTCGAGTGGATGAACCTGCACCCCGATGTGATGTCGCTGATCTTGCTGTGCTATCTGGTCCTGCCCAACTACTTCATCTTCCGCTATGCGCCGCGCAACACGCGCCACACCCTGCCGCAGGGCTTCTTTATCCAGGTGTTCACTGCGATAGCGTTTCTGGTCATCAACATATTCTATGACCTCACCTCACTGATTTGGGTTGCGTATGTGCTGGGAAATCTATGGCAATTCTTTGCTTATAAGCAACTCTTCGGCTACGGCTATTGGGGTACCCTGTGGCGCATGGTTGCAACACTGGTCTGTGCCCACCTGCTGGCGCTGTTGATGTTGGGCATCGACTTCAGCATCCACATGATACAGGTGGGAGACGACAATTTTGTCTCTGGCTTTAAACTCTTTGTGAAACTGCTCGGGAGGATGTTGACCAACTCCGATGTATAGATCATCTTTAAAAGGTTTTTTGCTTCATCAGGGACATGATGAGTTAGACTTTGGCCGACAATGGATATCAGGAAAACATACAATCGCTTCAAGCGTTGGCAACTGAAACCGCATGATCACGAGTTCAGTTCCCACGACACGCAGCATTGCAGCAACTGCGACCACGACTTTGTGGGCAACTACTGCCCCTACTGCTCCCAGAAGTCGGGCCTTGGCCCTATTACATGGAAAAGTGTGTTCAGGAGCATCGGCGAGGTGTGGGGCATGCACAACCGCTCGTTGCTCTACTCGTTGGTTCAGTTGTTCCTGCGCCCGGGCTATTTCATCAGCGACTACATCAGCGGCAAGCGTCAGGTGAGTTTCCCGCCTGTCAAGATGCTGGCCATCATCGCCGTGCTTGGTGTGATTGTCGACTTTCTGACGGGTGCCATCCACGGCATGGTGCATATGGCACATAACGACAGGTTGGGCTATATCAATGATGTGTTCGAGTGGCTCAATGTCCACTTCAACGGTGCATTCCCGCCGCCCAGCGATTATCTCAACGATGTGTTCATGTGGCTCAACACCCACCCCGACATTCTGTCGCTGATACTGTTGTCGTTCCTGATCATCCCCAATTATTTCATCTTCCGTTATGCACCGCGCAACACATTTCACACCCTGCCTCAGGGCTTCTTTGTCCAGGTGTTCAGTACGGCTGTATTCATGATATTGAACATGCTGTACGATATCACTGCACTGGGCTTGCTTGTGTTGTTGCTTGGAGCCGTTATGGTTTTCATGACCTACAAGCAGTTGTTCGGCTACGGCGTGTGGGGCACCCTGTGGCGTGTGATAGCCGCCTTTGTGTGTGCTTTTACCTTACTGTCGGCCCTGCTGAACACCAATTACGCCATTCACCTGTTGCGCGAGCAGCAGGGCGATATGGCACGGGTATTTTTCCTCAACATCCCCATCGTCCTCGTCGTACTTATCATCATCTTGGGTATCTGCTACGCCATCAGCCGGATGGGCTGGCGCAAGCGGACGAAACGCACCGCAGCGGCCGTTGAGGCCACCGTCGCTGATGGCGCCAAGACCGACAATTGATATTATTTCCTTGATTATTTGTTCAGCAGTTCGTTGATTGAGACGAACGAATAGCCGCGGCGCTTGAGTTCCTTGATGAGGGCTGGCAAGCGGTCGTAGAATTTTTCGGGTCGTCGCTCGTCGGTCCCGAAGTGTATCATCAGCAGGTGTCCGTTGAGCGTCTTTTCCTGCTCGCAGCGCATGATGCGGTCCCACAGCCAGCGGTTGTCGCGGTAGGGGTTGCTGCCGGTGATGCCGGGGTAGGTGTAGTCGTTGCTGCTGGCAGTGCCGGGCGAGAAGTTGACGAGTTGCACACCCATCTCGCGAGCCCAGGCGGCAATGGTGGCATTGTGCCACTCGTAGGGCGGAATCATGTAGGGTGCCTGTTGCGGCGTGATGCCGAATTGGGCAAGTTTGGCATACCCCTTGACGAGGTCGTCGCGGAATTCCTGCTTGGTGACCAGCAGCGAGTCACGCTTCCCCCAATCACAGTAGAGCAGGTGACCGTAACTGTGGCAGCCCACATAGTGGCCGTCGTTGACGAGGCGTTGCACCACATCGGGATACATGTCAAAGAAGCGCCCCGTGAAGAAGAAAGCCCCCTTGATACCGTTTTTCTTGAGCGTCGAGATGATGCGGTCGGCACCGTCGGCCCTGTCGTCGGCGGTGAAGACGAGGCACAGCCGCTTCTTGGTCGCGTCGCCGCGCACGATGGCGCCCTCGTCCCACAGGAAGTCGCCGCTGGTGCCGTGGCCCTCGGTCTCGTAGAACGAGAAGGGGAAGGTCAGCGAGGCTGTGCCGTCCATGGTGGGCTCGTTGGTGCTGTAGTCGTGGGTGTTGTCGTGATAGACTACATCGCCGGGCTGGAACAGGTCGTAGGTGTTGCCCTCGATGTTGAGCATGTCATCGGCCAGGTTCACGCCCTTGAGGCTGTTGAAGATGGTGGCATAGACCGGGCCGTCGACCAGTCCTCCCGTGGGCATCCCGACGCGTTCCATCACATAGTTGCTGTGGGGCGCATGGGGGTAGGTGCCGCCTCGGGGCAGTTCCACAATCATGCTCGTGCCCCAGGGGTTGCAGCCCAGCAGCCAGTCGCGCAAGGCCGCTTCCATCTCCAAGAACTGGCTGTCGCCCGTCAGTTGGCGGTATAGGATGCACTGGGTGAGCATCGCCGTGGTCAGGTTGTTGCTGCACCAGATGCCGGGCACGCCCCACATGAAAGGGTTGCCCGTCTGCTCGGCGCGCAGCTGCACGCGCTCGATGCCAGCGCGGATGTTGCGGACGAACTCGGCCTGCAGCTGGCGGTTGCCATCGGCTTGCTGTGCCACGCGGATGTGTCCCATGTTCATGAAGGGGTACCACTGGTAGTGGCGCGCACTGTCGGCACCCATCCACGGCGTGACGGGTTCACGGCGGCCGTATTCCACGGCTTGGGTCAGATAACTGCTGTCGCCCGTCATGCGGTAGAGTTCCACGGCCCCCAGTTCCATATCGTCGACCCAGTTGTCCTCCTCATAGATGTAGGGTGAGACGACGCTCACCGTTTGGGCATTGCCGGGCTTGTCGATGCCCACCTGGAAGGCATCGGCGGCTTTGCTGCGGATTTTTGCGGCAAACTCGGGATAATACGGTTCCAGTACCTCGGCTCCCAGGGCAAAGTCGCTGGCGAACTTGCCTGCCGTGCTAGCCGCGCCCATCGTGGCGTTCATGAACTTGCCGCGCTGCTGCGGCTTGCCGTCGATGTAGTAGACAGGCCGCCCGTTATTGGGTCCCCAGCCATAGTCGGCAGGGTCGTCCTTAGGCAGTTTCATGCCGATGTGGTCACGGTCGTCGGCAATCTGGTTGTATAACTCGCCTTTTGACGGATTCATCTTGTCGAGCCAGGTGAGGCCCCAGTAGATTTCGTCGATGATGTCGGGGATGCCGTTGGCGCCCTCGAGTCCGTTAGCCTGATAGTGGTCGCCGAAGGCCGACGGGCACTGCTGCCATGCCAGCATCATCTGGTAGATGGCGTTGGCGCTCGTCGTGGTGTATTGCAGCAGGTCGGCCGCATCGTGCCAGCCGCCTGTGACATCGATGCGCTGCCCCTCCTTATCGGGGTGGTAGCGCACATAGGCGTCCCTGGTGTGGCAACTGTCGCGCTGGAACGGGTTGTAGCCGCAGCGCTGCTGCCGCATGTAGTTCAGCACAAAGTCGGCTGTGCCGTCCCACACCCGGTTGTTGATGGGGAACACCGGCGACTCAATGCCGCAAGCCACGATGCGGAAGGCCCCCACGCCGTGGAAGCTGCTGAAGTCCAGGCGGCAAGTCGCCGCCATCTGTCCCCAAGGTCCCATGTCGCGGGTCGCGGTCGAGCGATAGACGGTCTCTTGGGTGTAGGCATCCACCAGCACGAATTCAGTGACATGCACCTTGTCCTGACTCATGAGGACAGCCACCTTGGTGGCATCGGGCAGGTACCCCAACTGATTGATGCGTATCCATCCCTCGGCATGTAGTGCAGCACATCCTGCCAGGATGATTGCCGTAAGGGTTATTAAATATCGACTCATTGTTATCAGTGTTTTTTGACTTGTAATATTCAATGCCAGCTATTGCGGCATTGCCTGTAATGAACTGTGACAAAGGTAGTAAAAATAGCCTTACCGTTCACTCGAAGCCCCCTTAATTTCCCCTAAATATGGAAAAATTTCAATAATTTTGGCGCTAAAGTATTGCAGGTTTTCATTATTGTACATATCTTTGCGAACTTAATAATAAGCGCTGCTCACTGGTGTGATTGAGGGCTTTAACATGCTGGTGCAGTGAAAGGAATGGATGAAGTGCGTGAAGCACATCAGAATTTTTTGTTTGAAGCGCTGCTGATGAATTGTGTTTAACCTATAGGATTATATGAAAAAATTAACCTTATTACTAAGCGCTATGCTGGTGGCTATTGTTGCATCGGCACAGTTTGTCGGTCCCGGTTTCTATCGTGTTCACAATGTGTACACCGATAGCTACATCTGTATCAAGGGTACCCATTATGAGCGTTCGACCAACCCGGATGCTTTCTGGCCTTGTGCGTTGATGCAGAAAGACTCTGCCCAGGTCAATGACCCCGGTTCAATCATCTACATTCCCGACACGATCCAGGTGGGCCTGTACAGTCAGGGTGTGGATACCTACACATTGACCACGCTGCCGCTTGATGTGCATCCCGCTCCCGTGATGCAGAACGGGTTGCCCACCTATGTTGCCTATACGCAATATGAGCCTGACCCCGAGGGTAATCCGGGCAAGTTTTTCCCGTGTTACTTCCGCGACCAGGGCTTCGGCATGACTGCCGGCAGCAGTCCCCGTCGAGCCGAGTCCCACTGGTGGATTGAGCCTGTCAATGAGGGTTCGATGGACAGTTCCTATTTTGCCGTGAAGCCTGTCAGCGACCTGATGAAGGATGCCGACGGCTATTACTGGACTACCCTGTGCTGTGATTTCGCGCTCCTGATTCCTGCCGAGGGCGGTGTTGAGGGCGCTTATACCGTGCGTGAGGTGTTGACCGGTGAAGATGGTCTGAACTATGCTCAGGCTGTTAAGGTCTACGGCCGCGGCGAGGTGGTTCCAGCCGCTACTCCGGTGCTGCTCCGTTGCGAGTCGCCTTACATGAGTGGCAACAAGTTGGTCCCGGTGGAAGAGATTGCCAACCATCGTGATATGCCTATCGCCCAGGACCTGTTAATGGGCAACTACTTCAGCATTTTCAAGAACCACGGCTCGAGCGATGACATCACCTACATGATAGACTACATTCCCGAGCAGGCAACTCCGGCCAAGGATTGTTTCCTTGCCCTGGGTGTTGATGACGAGGGGCAGCTGGCCTTTGTCCCCCAAGAGGAAGGTACCTACATGGCTGCCAACACGGCATGGCTCAGCATCACCAGTCTGGAGTTGCAGCCTGGAAAACCCGTCTATCTGGCACTTGCGGTTGAGAACGAGGTTGCTCCCGGCGACTGTGACGGCAATGGCATGGTTGATATCGACGATGTAATCCTGTTGATTGATTATGTGCTAGGTCGAATTGAGCCCGAGGACAGGAAAGAATATGATGAGTGTTTTGACATCAACAAAGACCTGCTGATTGATATTGATGATATTGTCTTGATTATCGAGATTGTGTTGGGCTGAGAATGAGCCCCCTCAATATATAGAATAAGGTAACAGATTCCCAGTCAAGGGAAAAATAAATCAACCCCCGCCCATCCCCACTCGGGTGACAGGCGGGGTTGCTGTATCAGAACACGAGCAGACCGGTGATGCCTGCAAGGATGATGACCAGGATGGGATGGACGCGTGTGAAATAGACGATGCAGAACGAGACGATGCAGATGGCGATGGTGATGATGCGCTCGTTGATTTCATGGCCGAAGTTCTCGCTGTTCATCAGCAGCAGGGCGGCCGAGGCGATGAGTCCGACGACCACGGGCCTCAAACCCATGAAAGCGCCCTTGATGAACGGACTCTGTCGATGGCGGTCGATGTAGTGGGCGGCAATGAGCGTGAGGACAAACGGCGGCAACACGACGGTTAGGGTGGTTACCAGTGAGCCCAGCACGCTGCCGGTGACGACATAGCCGATGTAGGTGGCGCTGTTGATGCCGATGGGGCCCGGCGTCATCTGCGAGATGGCGACGATGTCGGTGAACATCTGGCTGGAAATCCATCCCGAATCCACCACCTCGCGCTGGATGAGCGAGAGCATCGCGTAGCCACCGCCAAAACCGAACAGGCCGATTTTCAGGTAGGCCCAGATGAGTTTCAGGTAATTGTCAAGCATCGGCAGCCTCCTTTCCGTTTTTCCCTTTTAATAATGTGTGCATGTAGTAGATGTACCCCCCGATAGCCCCCATCACGATGTAGACGATGGGGTTGGAGATGTAGGGAATCTTGCTGTAGATGAGCAGAGCCACTGCCACGGGGATGATGACGGTCTTCCAGTTGATGCCGGCGCTGCGGGCTGTGGTGAGCACCGGTGCGACAATCAGCGCCACCACGGCAGGGCGTATGCCCTTGAAGATGCGTGCCACCACGGCGTTGTTCTTGATGGTGTCGGGCGTGAGGAAGATGGCGATGGCGAGAATCATCAGGAACGACGGCAGGATGGTGCCGATGGCGGCACAGATGCTGCCCTTTAGCCCCTTGAGACGGTCCCCGATGACCACGCTGATGTTTACTGCCAGAATGCCGGGCATGGACTGTGCTACGGCGAGCAGGTCCAGGAACTCGGCCTCCTCAATCCACTTGTGCTTCTCGACAATCTCGCGCTGGATGATGCTGATCATCGCCCAGCCGCCGCCAAAGGTGAAGGCTCCGATTTTGGCAAAGGTAAGAAACAGTTGCAGATACAGGTTTTGCATGGCTGGCTTGGAGGCTGTTACTTGTTGCGCTCATAGTTGCGTTGCGCGTGGATGTAGCCGTAGTTGCTCTTGTTGAGGTGGGTGCGGATGAGCATGATGCTGTCGACATAGGCCGTGTGGCCGCGCTTGATGTTGTAACTCAAGTAGCCGTAGACGCGTCTCACTTGCCTTGCCGAGTCACTTTGCACATCGATGTTTACCCAACCGTCGCTGTTGGTGCCGCGGCTAATCTGTGAAGTGCCGCCATCGGTGTAGTCGATATTCAGGCTCACCTTGAATTCATTGCCACCCCGGGTGAGCTTATAGGTCAGCTGGTAGCGGTCGCCACGCTGTTTCCCTGCATCGGGCGGCAGGTCAAAGGTGATGAATCCCCGTTGTGCGCCCTGGGTGAGCATGTACCTGCGTTTGCCTTGCCACATGTCGGTGGTGTCGCCTTGTACATTGGTGGTGCCCAGTTTTTTCAAGTGCTTGGGTTTGCCTGAAGCGCCGCGCGGTGTTGCCGCATGGGTGGGCATACCCTGCATTTCGCCGGGAGTGTCCATCATTTCGCCGGGCATGTTGTTGTCGCCTTTCTTGATTTTCTCGTGCCGTTTGTTAAGGGTGGTCAATGCTTTGTCATAAGCCTTGGTGTAGTCTTCCATGTTGTGGGCATACCACACCAGTGAGCTGTCATAATCCTGCAAGGTGATGCCGTGCTTCTTGAAGATGGACTGTTTCAACACCATCTTGGAAGAGTCGTTGGGGTAGTCGCCGATGTGGCTCTCGATGTAGGCATCGGCGATTTGCAGGTCCACAATCAAGTCGGCCATGTCGTCAACGCTCAACACACCGTGTGGCGTCTTGTCACAGGAGAGCAGCGACAAGGCCAGCGCCAATAGAGATGTGTAGATACAGATGTTGCGCATGGCAGTATTATTCATGTGACAGGGAATTGTCGTCGTTGGCCAGGGCCTCGCCGTCTTGTTCAGTAGTTTTACTCTCGTCCGTCTCTGATGTCGATTTGGCCAGATAGCGCGTGTAGAACAGAATGAGGACGATGACACTCACACTGAGTGCGGCGTCGGCAACATTGAAGATAGGCTGAAAGAACACGAAGTGTTGACCGCCAATCCAGGGCATCCACTGGGGCCAGTCCCATTCACACAGCGGGAAATAGAACATGTCCACGACACGGCCGTTGAACAGCGTGCCGTAACCCCCGTCGGGCGGGAACAACTGTGCCACTTGGGGCGGTGCGGGCGCATTGAATATCAGGCCGTAGGCGATGCAATCGATGACATTGCCCAATGCGCCGGCGGTAATCAGCGCGATGCACACGATATAACCCTTGGGGATGTCGATGCGGTTGCGCAACCGCCACAAGTAGTAGATGAATGCTCCCGAAGCGACGATGCGGAACATGGTGAGCAGCAGTTTGCTGCCCAACTCCATGCCGAATGCCATGCCGTTGTTCTCGATAAAGAGCAGCCTGAACCAAGATGTTATCTGCACCTCTTCGCCATAATAGAAGTGGGTTTTGACCCAAATCTTTACAGCTTGGTCGATGAAAATAACCAGCGCGATGATGAGCGCTGCCAGTTTGCCGTTAGACAGTTTCATGTGGGCTGGCTGTCGTCAGGATTTCTTTTTGCGTTGTGCCTCAATCTCCTTGCCCTCGATAGACAGGGTGGCGTGGGGCACAGCCTGAAGGCGCTCCTTGGGGATGAGTTTGCCCGTGATGCGGCACACGCCATAGGTCTTGTTCTCGATGCGTACGAGAGCGGCTTGGAGTTTGCGGATGAAGTCCAGCTGGCGCTCGGCCTGTTGGCTGGAGACCTCCTTCTGCAAGGTAGATGCTCCCTCTTCCATCATCTTGAATGTGGGGTTGGATTCATCGACCATGATGGTGTCCTTGAGGCGCTTGTAGTTCTCCTCGGCCTGCTCAATTTTGGCCATGATGAGCTCCTTGAATTCTTGCAGCTCCTCGTCGCTATACCTTGTCTTCTCTTGCTTGGTAGCCATAATCAGTAGTTTATTGTTATAGTTGTTGATGTCGGTTGATGTTACACTTTCTCGACCTTGACGGGCAGCGTCCAGCCGTCCATGTCGAGTTCGTCGGCCGACTCACTGTCGACAGGAGCCACTGTAATGCTGGTGGCGAGCACCTGATGGGCGATATAGTCGCCAAAGGCCTTGACGGCCTCGTCGGTGCGCTCGTCGGGAGCGATGGTGACAGAGATTTTGTCGGTGATGTCAAAGTCCTTGCTCTTGCGCAGATTCTGGATGCGGTTCACCAGTTCGCGTGCGATACCCTCGAGTCTCAACTCATCGGTCACTGTGATGTCGAGTGCGACGGTCAGGTTGCCCTCGTTGGCGACGAGCCAGCCGGGGATGTCCTCGCTGATGATTTCGACATCGGCAAGTTCGATTTGTGCCTGCTGGCCGTCGATGTCAACAGCAAACATGCCGTCCTTCTCGAACTGTGCGATTTCGGGCTGCGTCATACCGGCGATGCGTGCGGCAAGGGCCTTCATGATTTTGCCGTACTTCGGTCCCAGTTTCTTGAAATCGGGTTTCACGCGCTTGACGAGGATGCCTGCATCATTGCCCACGAGCTTGATTTCCTTAACATTGACCTCGTTGCGGATGAGGTCGGCAACGGCTTCGACATCGTTGCGCTGGTTGTCGTCGAGCACGGGAACCATGATGGCCTGCAGCGGCTGGCGCACCTTGAGGTTCTGCTTGCGGCGCAGTGACAGTACCATCGAGGTGACATCCTGTGCGGCCTGCATGCGTTTCTCGAGCTGCTTGTCGATAACGCTGGCGTCGCTCTTGGGGAAGTTGGCCAGGTGGACGGAATTCTCGCTGTGGGTCAGGTCACGGTACAGGCGGTCGCTGTAGAAGGGGGATACGGGAGCCATGAGCAGGGCCACGGTGGTCAGGCACTGGTACAGCGTCTGGTAGGCAGCCAGCTTGTCCTGAGTCATCTCTCCGCCCCAGAAACGCTTGCGGTTCAGACGCACATACCAGTTGCTCAGGTGGTCCCCCACAAAGGTGCTGATGGCGCGTGCGGCCTTGGTGGGCTCATAGTCCTCGAGGTCGGCCTGCACCTCGGCGATGAGCGAGTTGAGCAGCGAGATGATCCAGCGGTCAATCTCGGGACGCTCGGCCAGGGGCACCTGCGTAGCCTCGGGGTCGAAGCCATCCACATTGGCATACAGTGCAAAGAACGAGTAGGTGTTGTAGAGGGTGCCGAAGAACTTGCGGGCGACCTCAATCACGCCAGCCTCGTCAAACTTGAGGTTGTCCCAAGGTGACGAGTTGCTGATCATGTACCAGCGCAGGGGGTCGCTGCCGTAGGCCTCGATGGCCTTGAACGGGTCAACGGCGTTGCCCAGTCGCTTGCTCATCTTGGCGCCCACCTTGTCGAGCACCAGACCGTTGCTGATGACATTCTTATAGGCCACGCTGTCAAACACCATCGTGGCGATGGCATGCAGCGTGAAGAACCAACCGCGCGTCTGGTCCACACCCTCGGCAATGAAGTCGGCGGGGAAGAAACCGTTGTTGTCCACAGCCTCCTTGTTCTCGAACGGGTAGTGCAGCTGGGCATAGGGCATGGCACCGCTGTCGAACCACACATCGATGAGGTCCAGCTCACGCTTCATGGGCTTGCCCGTGTCGCTCAGCAGGATGATGTCGTCAACATAGGGGCGGTGGATGTCAATCTTGTTGTAGTTCTCCTCGCTGTAGTCGCCGGGAACGAAGCCCTTGTCCTTGTAGGGGTTGCTCTTCATCACGCCGGCAGCCACGGCCTTCTCGATCTCGTTGTAGAGTTCCTCGATGCTGCCGATGCACTTCTCCTCACCGTCCTCGTTGCGCCAGATGGGCAGCGGTGTGCCCCAGTAGCGGCTGCGGCTCAGGTTCCAGTCGTTGAGGTTCTCCAGCCACTTGCCAAATCGTCCGGTACCCGTGTGTTCGGGCTTCCAGTTGATGGTGTGGTTGAGTTCAATCATGCGGTCACGGCATGCCGTGTCGCGGATGAACCAGCTGTCGAGCGGGTAGTAAAGCACGGGCTTGTCGGTGCGCCAGCAGTGGGGATAGTTGTGGGTGTGCTTCTCCATCTTGAAGGCGGTGCCTTCCTGCTTCATGCGGATGCAGATGTAGATGTTGAGGTCCTCGGCCTTGGCAGCGGCGGCCTCGTCAAACTTGCCTCCCACGGTGTACTGCGGGTCATAGGCGTTCTTGACCCAGCGGCCGGCATATTCCTGATAGAGGTCTACATTGACGAAGTTCTTTGCGAACTCCTCGTCCAGGTCCTCAATCTTGTAATATTTACCTGTGAGGTCCACCATGGGGCGGGTCTCCAGTTTCTTGATGATCATGTACAGGGCGGGTATGCCGGCAGCCTTGGCCACGCGGGCATCGTCGGCGCCGAAGGTGGGAGCGATGTGCACGATACCGGTACCGTCCTCGGTGGTCACATAGTCACCGGGGATGACACGGAAACCGTTGTCGTTGCCCACGACCTTGCCGTCGACCTTGTCCACGGGCTTCACCCAGGGGAACAGTTGGGCGTAGCGCATCTCGAGCAGGTCCTGGCCCTTGAACGAGGCGATGACCTTCCAGGGCACCACCTTGTCGCCGGCGTTGTACTCCATCGGCTGGTCCTTGCCGTCGGCCTTGAAGTAGGCATCGACGCGTGCCTCGGCGAGCAGGTAGATGGCGGGCTTGCCGCTGTAGGGGTTAAAACTCTCGACAGCGACATAGTCAATCTTGTTGCCCACACACAGGGCGGTGTTGCTCGGCAGGGTCCAGGGTGTGGTCGTCCATGCCAGCACATAGGCATCGTTGAAGCCCTCGTCGGCGGCCTCGCTGATTCTCTTGATGACAGGATGCTCGTCGCCGCTCAGCACGGTGAACTGTGCGGTAACCGTCTGGTCCTTCACATCGCGGTAGCAGCCCGGCAGGTTCAGCTCGTGGCTGCTCAGCCCGGTACCGGCAGCGGGTGAGTAAGGCTGGATGGTGCTCGCGGGTGTATTTCATCACCTCCTTGCGGCAGGTGGCGTTGTACTCATCGACCGAGATTTTCTTGCCGATATCCTCCTTGGTGATGCCCAGGGCCTTCTCCACGCCCAGTTCCACGGGCAGGCCGTGGGTGTCCCAACCGGCCTTGCGGTGTACCTGGTAACCCTGCATCGTCTTGTAGCGGCAGAAGATGTCCTTGATGGTCCTGGCCATCACATGGTGGATGCCCGGCATGCCGTTGGCGCTGGGAGGACCCTCATAAAAAACATATGAAGGAGCACCCTCGCGCTCGCTGATGCTACGGCCAAAAACATCTTCCTTGTCCCACTGTTGCAGGACTTCCTTGTTGATATCTGACAGGTTAAACCCGTTATACTCGTTAAATTTTTTCATCTTTTTTAATAATGTAATTATCCAAATATGGGCGCAAAGGTACATAAAATTTGTGCAAGCCAAACACAGAATAAAAAGAATTTATTCTTTTTTTATGTCGAGGTGTCTCCTGCATGCCTTTCAGTCAAGTACTTAAGTACTTTAACTTGAAGACAAGAAAGACAAAGATGACAATTATTTTTTATTGTTTGACACCTGAAGCCAAACCCCAGAAGCAAAGGACAAAGACATCCGCACCCCGTTGGACAGAGTGCGGATGCTTGATGATCAGTTGTCTAGGTTGTCAGTGTTGTCTGATGAGCACTAGGGTGGGGACCAGCGGAGTGTTTCAGTTCTTGAGGGTTTTCTTTCCGTTTTGGGAGATGATGCCGCGGGTGTCCTCGGAGGCCAAGTCGCCATTCTGGCGAAAGGGCTGGCTGCTGGCGGGAACGGCAGTTGCGGGCACATTGCCGATGCCAGCCTGCTGGCCCGTCTTCACACGGTATTCTTCCTGGGCCTTGGACATCTGCTCGCGGAACTCGGTGCTGCCATGCAATGCGCCATAGGCTATGCTGGCGGCGACACGGCTGGCATCCACATCGCTCTGCCAGTGGGCACCCACGATGACGCGGCTCTCACCGTACATCCAGCCGCGTGCAAAGATGGTGTCGGCAGCGGCAGGGTTGACCTCTGCCAGCAGCAGGGCGGCTGTCCATCCTCGCATGGTGTGGCCCGAGGGATAGGACCCCTCGCCAGCCAGATCGGCCTCCTCGTCGGTGAGCATCTTGTCCTGGAATCGCTCGAATGGGCGCTGGCGGTGATAGTAAGCCTTAGGGGCGACGCGCATGGCGTCGGTAGTGGTGAGGCTGGTCACCATCAGTTTCCAGATTTCGGGCGTGTCCTCGGGGCTCATGTGCAGCCCGAAGGGGACATCAAACTCGGCCAGCAGGGCCTCGTAGGACCACACGGCATCGCGCTTGGCGATTGCGGCGCGCTCCTCGTCCAGTCGCTGCTGCTTGCCCCAGGCGAAACGCATCATGTCGTAGGCAAACTCAGGACTGTCAAATGCTGGCGGAGCGGGCAGGCACTTGATGAGGTCGGGTAACTCGTCGACCGTGAAATAGGGCTGCACCTCGTTCTGTGCATTCATCGTCATGGCAACCATGATGGAGGCCATGAATAAAGCAAAAATCTTTTTCATATTGATGATGGATGGTTGTAATAATATTTTGGCGCAAAGGTACAACAAAATTTCTCTCGCCCCGATGATGGATGCGGTCTTTTAGCACAAATGGTATGTCGGCCAGCCCTGACCTGTGCGGTGCAAACGCCGATTGCAAGAACCTTGCGTCCGGCGATACCTATAAGACGAATCCTCGCGTTAGCCATCCGACTCCAGTAGGTGTGCATAATTATGCGTTGCTATAAAGCGGGCCGATCGGGTGTCATCACTTATTCCAGTGCGTAGGGGATTGTGGGCGGCGATGTGGCGTGCTTTTTTCCCGGTGTTGACGATATTTAGTTGGGATTTAAGATTTTTTTAGATGGATTGGTATTACCTTTGCCAGCAACAAACCAATCAAACGAGATGTTTATGATATCTGATAAACTATTGTTGCTGCAGTCTGATGCAACTACCGCCAATGAACTGGTGGACAGGTTCCGCTACCTGGATGTGGGTGACTTGATGACATCGTTGTCGAGCCAGTTGATTTCGCTGGGGTTGCGTATCGTCGCCGCCATCCTGGTCTTCTACATCGGTAAGTTCATCATCAACAAGTTTTATAATGTGGTGCGCGCCATCATGGTGGCCAAGGGCTTTGACCGCTCGTTGACATCGTTCCTGTTGTCATTCATCCGCATCACGCTGCTGTTCCTGCTCGTCATCACCGTCATTGGCGTGCTGGGCATCGAGACGAGTTCGTTTATCGCCATCTTTGCCAGTGCCGGTGTCGCCATCGGCATGGCGCTGAGCGGCACACTGCAGAATTTTGCCGGTGGTGTCCTCATCCTGTTGCTCAAGCCCTACAAGGTGGGCGACTACATCGAGTTTGGCGAGTTCAAGGGCACCGTCAAGGAAATCCAGATATTCAACACGGTCATCAATACCTACAACAACGACCGCATCGTGATTCCCAACGGAGGGCTCTCGACCAGTTCGCTCAAGAACTTCACAGCCGAGCCTTACCACCGTGTGGAGTGGCGTGTGGGCATCACCTATGGTGACGATGTGGAGGTGGCCCGTAAAGTCGCCCTTGACATCCTGGCTGCCGATGAGCGTGTCGTTCACACCGATGCCGATGTCCACGAGGCAGAACAGCCTCAACAGACTGAAGAGCGTCACCAGCAGGAGGAAAAGCCGGCGCCGTGGTGGCAGCGCGTCTTCCACTGGCAACGGCGCCGTGTCGAGCAATGGAACGAGCAGCAGGAGGCAAAACTCGAGGCGCTGGTTCCCAAGCCCAACTACAAGCCTGTGGTTGCCGTCGAGAGCCTGGACGAGAGCCAAGTGACGCTCATCGTGAGGGCATGGACCGAAATTGGCAACTATTGGAATGTCCTCTACGATGTGAACGAGAAGATTTACAAGCAGTTCCCGCAGCATGGCATCCACTTCCCGTACCCGCAAGTCGATGTGCACATTAACAGTTGATAGTCAGGAGTTGTGATTGATTGAAAGGAATGAAGAATCAGTTATTACGGTTATTGGTGATTGTGGCTGTGCTGGCGATGGGGCAGCAGAGTGGGGCGCAGGTGGTCAACTCCATCGGCGACGAGAACATGAAGGTGCCCCAGGGCATGAAACCGCAAGAGAAAAAGGCTGGGAATCCCTATATCGCCGACTTGGACACCGAGACACCTTATTTCCAATATATCGACTCGGCGCAGACCTGCATCTACAGCCACGACTGGCCCCAGGCTGAGCAGTGGCTCCTCAAAGCATTCAAGGCCGACCCCGACAATCCTGGTAACTCGATGGTACTGAGCAATATAGCCACCCTGCAGCGCTATCAGGGGAAGCTTGCCGACGCCGTGAAGAATTACACGCTGGCACTGGACATGACACCCCATGCCGTGACGCTGCTGCTGAACCGTGCCGCGCTCTATGTTGAGATGGACATCGTGCAGCGTGCTATCGATGACTATGAGCGAGTGTGTGAGCTCGACTTCTACAATACCGAGGCGCGCTACTCGTTGGGCGTTCTGGCCATGGAACGCGGAGACACCAATCGTGCTGAGGACCTGTTCAACGAAATCAAGCGCATCAACCCCAATTCGGGCCTCTATCACGAGGGGATGGGCCTGCTGCACAAGCGCAACGGCAACCATGCCCGTGCGGCGGAACTGTTCAGTCAACTCATCAAGGTGCAGCCCACCGCCCAACTGCTGGGACACCGCGCCGACTGCTACCTGGCGATGAAACGCCTCAACGATGCCGAGGAAGACATCCGCACCGCCCTCGAGATGTCACCCGGCGATCCCTATCTGTACCTGTTGCGTGCCAAACTGAATAAACTACGCTTCCAGCGTGACGACATGAACCGCGACATCGATACCGCCGTGTCGCTCGGCCTGAGCCGCGACTACATCAACCAAGCCCTCAACGAGCAATAAGGCACCGGCATCCTCCTTTTTCCCACACGCTAAGCCGCAAAGCCGGAAAGTCTTTTCAGGCAACGCGGACAACTTTTCAAGACGACTGATTATATGGCTTCCGCACTCCGGCAGGGTGCGGAAGCCTATATCCGGGTGTCTGGTTTTAGAAGACAAGAAAGACAAAACAGGACAATATCAAGTTCATTTGCCTTAGGCGTACACAAGTTTTCCCGCCCATGTGGCGGTTGATATAACTGATGGGCCAACTGCGATATCGTTACCTGAAATTTTTTGTTAATTTCTAGGCCGTCAGGCCGATACAAGACTTACCGGCTTTTGGGGCTTGGCGTGAGGCCGTGGTGCATGTTTTCTTGTTTTCCTTTTTTTAGGGGGCAGAGTGAAAAAGAAGAAAGATATTCCGGTAATTGAGAATTTTGAGATAACGGGCGTGGCGGCCGAGGGCAAGAGCCTGGGCCGCTGGAACGACCTGGTGGTGTTTGTCCCCTATGGCGCTCCCGGTGATGTGATTGACCTGAAAATCGACCGCAAGAAGCACAGTTATGCCGAGGGCCACATCGAGCGCCTGGTCAAACCCAGCCCACTGCGCGTGGAGCCGATGTGCGAGCACTTCGGGCTGTGCGGAGGCTGCAAGTGGCAGCACCTGCCCTATGAGTACCAGTTGCAGTGCAAGCAGCAGCAGGTGGTCGACGCCATGGAGCGCATCGCCAAGGTACCCATCCCTGCCATCAACCCCATCCTGGGCTCGGCGGTAACGACGCATTACCGCAATAAACTGGAATTCACCTTCTCCAACAAGTGCTGGCTCACCCGCGAGCAGCTCGACAGCGGCGTCGAGTTCCCCGACCGCAACGCCGCGGGCTTCCACATCCCCGGCGCCTTTGACAAGGTGCTCGACATCAAGCGCTGCTGGCTGCAGGATGACATCAGCAACGAGCTGCGTCTGTTCATCCGTGGCCTCTGCGTCGAGCGGGGATATTCGTTTTATGACATCCGCGGTCAGCAGGGCTTCATCCGCATGACCATGACGCGCACCGCCTCGACGGGCGAGGTGATGGAGGTCATCGTCTTCGGCGAGGACAACCGTGCTGCCATCGAGGATGTGATGAGCGCCGTGCGCGACCGTTTCCCGCAGATTACCTCGCTGCTCTATGTCGTCAACCTCAAGGTCAATGACTCGCTGGCCGACCAGGAGTTCATCACCTACAGCGGGCGCGACTACATCGAGGAGGAGATGGAAGGGCTGCGGTTCCGTGTCGGTCCTAAGTCGTTCTACCAGACCAACTCCCGCCAGGCCTATGAGCTCTACAAGGTGGCGCGCCGCATGGCTGCCCTCACGGGCGATGAACTCGTCTATGATCTGTACACCGGCACGGGCACCATCGCCAACTTCGTTGCCCGCCAGGCCCGCCAGGTCATTGGCATCGAGTATGTCCCCGAGGCCATCGAGGACGCCAAGTTGAACTCCCGCGTCAACGGCATCGAGAACACCCTGTTCTATGCTGGCGACATGAAAGATGTGCTCACCGACGGCTTCATTGCCGAGCATGGCCGCCCCGAGGTGATGATTATCGACCCGCCGCGTGCCGGCATGCACGAGGATGTCGTTCAGGTGATTCTCAACGCCGAGCCTCAGCGCTTGGTCTATGTGAGTTGCAACCCCGCCACCCAGGCGCGCGACATTGCCATGCTCGATAAGAAATACCGTGTCGTTGAAATCCAACCCGTCGATATGTTCCCGCACACCCACCATGTCGAGAATGTCGCCCTGCTGGAGAAGAAATGAAACAGGGCGTTAACAGATGTTGATAACTATTCGGCCCTGCGCGTTTGGTGATTCAAATAATTATCATATCTTTGCCTGTTAAATAAAAGTTCAGGTATTATGAAAGGTCAAAAATGTTTGTTGGCATTGATTGCCAGCGCATTGGCATTTGTGGGTATGGCGATAACCCCAGACTGGCAGCCTCAAGTGGACCAGTATATCGCGCAAGGCGAGTTTGCTCGCGCCGAGAAGTTGATGAAATCGTTGCCCAAGAAGGTGCGCCAGGCCGATGCCGTGCGCATCGACTCGTTGCGCACCATCATGCAGCGCATCCGCACTGACTTCCGCATCACCCCCGAGGAGGGAGTGAAGATGATTCGCGAGAAGATGCCCGAGGCCACCGATGCCCAAATCCAGCACTGGAAAGACACCCGAGCCCTCGAGGTGATGAACATCGACGGCAAGGAGATGTGGTTCCGCAAGAGCGTGGGCAACCTGTGGCTGCTGGGCAAGGAGTTTGCCGAGCAGAATGCTGCCGATAACCACGAGAGTTTCCTTACCCGCCGCAAGTACTACCTGGAGGCGATGCACACGCCCGCCGACGCTAACAATGTGCGTGACTGGCGCCATGTGAACATCACATTCGTCCTCGATGTCAATGCCGATGCCGTGCCTGCTGGCGAGACCTTGCGCGTGTGGATGCCGTTCCCCTACGAGAACCTGCGCCAGCGCAACATCCGCCTCGAGAGCAGCAACCGCCCGGTGACCTACAGCGAGGGCAGCCTGCACCACACCGTCTACATGGAGGCGGTGGCCGAAAAGGGCAAGCCGACGCACTTTGAGTACACCTTCTCCTATGATGTGGGAGAGCGCCATTACAGCCAGCAGGACCTCATCGCCATGTTGGAGCCCTACGATACCAACAGCGCATTGTACAAGCGCTATGCCGGCGACGAGCCGCGTCATGTCATCATCACCGACGAGATGCGCGCCCTGGCCCGCAAAATCGTGGGCAACGAGACCAACCCCGTGCTGCAGGCCGCCAAGATCTATGAGTGGATTGGTTACAACCTGCCGTGGGCCGGTGCCCGTGAGTACAGCACGCTGTCCAACATCCCGCAGTATGTCCTCGAGAACAATCACGGCGACTGCGGCCAAGTGGGACTGCTGTATATCACCTTGGCACGCTCGCTGGGCATTCCCGCACGCTGGGAGAGCGGCTGGATGCTGCATCCTGACGAAATCAATTGGCACGACTGGTGCGAGACCTATTTTGAGGGCATCGGCTGGATTCCCACCGACCCGTCATTCGGGCGCAGCGCCGTGGGCACCCCGCTCAACGACTACTATGCCACGGGCATCGATGTGTACCGCATGGCGACCAACGAGGGCGTTGGCGACAAGTTGAGCCCTGCCAAGACCTACATCCGCAGCGAGACCGTCGATTTCCAGCCCGGCGAGGTCGAGTGGCGCAAGGGTAACCTGTTCTATGACAAGTGGGACAGCCATCTGAAAGTTAATTCAATAACACCGATAAAGAAATGAGAATCAAGTCAATAATATTGGCTGTGCTGCTCGCCGTGACGAGTTTTGCAGCCCTGGCAGTGACACCCGTCGATGTGCTCAGCGACCTCAAACAACGCATCGCTCCCGACAAACGCACCGCTGTGTGGGATGTCTCGGCCGCTCAGCAGGGCGGTAAGTGGGTGCTCTCGGGCACTGTGGGCACGCAGGCGCAGAAGAAAGCCATCGTGGCGGCTATGCTCAAGAGCGGTTGCAAGTATACCGACAAAATCACGGTCCTCGAGGACGGCATCCCCGCCTCGCGCAAGTGGGCGCTGGTCAAACTGAGCATCGCCACGCTGCGCACCGAGCCCAAGCACAGCGCCGAAATCGCGACACAGGGCATCATGGGTGCACCTGTCAAGGTGCTGCAGAAGTGTGACGACTGGTACCGCGTGCAAATGGCTGATGACTACATCGCCTATGTACCCGAGAGTTCATTGGCATTCAAGACCGAGTCGCAGATGAAGGCGTGGCGCAAGGCCAAGCGCTATATCGTCACTGCCTATGACTCGCGTCTGGTCACCGAGGCCCATGGCGATGAGACGGTGAGCGACCTGGTGATGGGCAACATCCTTGAGTTCAAGGCCGAGCAAGGCAACTGGCTCAAGCTCGCCACTCCCGATGGCCGCACTGGCTGGGTGGATGCTGCCGATGTCGCCGAATTGTCGCAGTGGAGCCAGCAGGGTTTCAGTGCCGCACAAATCGAGAAGACGGCCCGCCGCATGATGGGCTCGAGTTACCTGTGGGGCGGCACCTCGACCAAGGTGACCGACTGCTCGGGACTGTCCAAGGTGTGCTACCTGAGCAACGGCATTATCCTGCAGCGCGATGCCTCGCAGCAGGCGCTTACGGGCAAGATTATGAAGAAGGGCACCGACTGGCGCCAGTATGAAACCGGCGACCTGCTGTTCTTCGGCAACGAGAAGACGGGCCGCGTGACCCATGTGGGCATCTACCTGCGTGACGGCAAGTACATCCACTGCTCGGGTCAGGTCAAAATCAATAGCCTGATTCCCACGGCCAGCGATTATCCTTACCTGTACTCGCCGTTGAGCGCCAGCCGCATCAAGGGCATGGTGGGCACCAAGGGCATCGTCGCTCTCAAGAACCACCCGTGGTACTTTTAAAGTTAGGAGTTAGGGGTTAGAAGTTAGGAGTTTACCGGTCTAGAGCATCTAGAGCATCTAACCAATCCAGTTAGTCAATAACTTAAAATTCAGTAGATTATGGATAGAAGAAAATTTTTAGCAGGAATGGGTCTGACGGCCATCGCAGCCGCATCGCCCGTGTCAATCGACGCTGTTGAGCGTGTAGCCAAGAAAGGGCGTCGCCGTCGTTCGGTGCCCCGTGTCAACCAGGTGCCTAAAACAGGGAAACTGAAACTCTCGTTCTTCCCCTATGAGTTGCAGTTGCGCCACGCCTTCAATCTGGCTCGTTACAGCCGCACCACCACGCCCGATGTGCAGGTGACACTCGAGTATGAGGGCATTAAGGGCTATGGCGAGGCATCGATGCCTCCCTACCTGGGCGAGAGTGTTGAGAGCGTGACCACTTTCCTCAACAAACTTGACCTGGACCAGTTCAACGACCCGTTCCGCATCGAGGATATCCTGGACTATGTGGACCATGTCGATGAGAACAACCGTGCCGCCAAGGCCAGTATCGATATCGCTCTGCATGACCTGTTGGGCAAAATCATGGGTCAGCCCTGGTACAAGATTTGGGGCTACAACCCCGACAAGACCCCGGTCACCAGCATGACCATCGGCATCGACACCCCCGAAGTGGTCCGCCAAAAGGTTGAGGAGGCCCGTCCCTACAAACTCATCAAGGCCAAGATGGGTCTGGACCAGGATCAGGCAACCATCAACATCATCAACGAGATGATGCCCGATGTGCCCATCTGTGTGGACTGCAACCAGGGCTGGAATAACAAGGAGTATGCCCTGGAGATGTGCCACTGGCTCAAGGAGCACAACTGCATCTTCGTCGAGCAGCCGTTCGACAAGACCTGGATTGACGAGACCGCTTGGCTGCGCGAGCGTTCGCCGCTGCCCATCATCGCCGACGAGGCCTTCCAGCGTCTGCCCGACATCGTGAAGTTCAAGGGCGTGTATGACGGCATCAACATCAAGTTGATGAAGAGCACCGGCCTGCACGAGGCCCACAAGATGGTGACCCTGGCCCGCGCTCTCGACATGAAGGTGATGATTGGCTGCATGACCGAGACCTCGTGTGCCGTGACTGCTGCAGCCAACCTGTCGCCCGTCGTGGACTATGCCGACCTGGACGGCAACCTGCTTATTGCCAACGACCGCTTCACGGGCATGACTGTCGAGAACGGCAAGATTACCCTGCACGACCGTCCCGGCATTGGCATTGAACTGCTGAAATAACCCCGAATTACAGACTGAATGGTGACGGCTCCATGAGAGCAAGCACAGGAGCCGTCACCACCCAAATAAAGCACAACACGATTTAACACTGAATGAACAAACCATACTGGGGGCTGTGGGCCCTGCTTCTTGTCGCACTGGCTTTTTTTGTCGTCCTGTCGTTTTGGGGCGACAGCATCAACATTGGCGGTTTTGAACTCAAGACGGCTTCCTTTGCCGAACAGACCTCAGAGTATATCTTCGGAAAAGACAGGTCGCTGGATAAAAGCAAGAAAGCCGACGAAGATTCGTCCAGTTGGCGCGCGCCGATGGACACCACTACCAAGAACATCCTCTTTATCGGCGACTCGATGCTGGAGGGTCTGGCACCTCGTCTGGCATCCTATTGCGACAAGAACGGACACACGCTGGTCGAGGTCATCTGGTACAGCAGTTCCACCCTGTGCTGGAGCGAGACGGCGCGTTTGACCGAACTCATCAACAAGTATCACCCTGACTATATCTTTGTGTGCCTGGGTGCCAATGAGTTGTATGTCCCCGACATCAAAACCGCACGCAAGCCGTATCTTAAAAAGATACTGGCTGAGATAGGGGATATCCCTTATGTGTGGATTGGACCTCCCAACTGGGACGAGGACACGGGCATCAACGACATGCTTGCCGAGAATCTGGACAAGGGCTGTTTCTACCTGAGTGCCAACGACCAGTTTGAGCGCAAGCGTGACGGCGCGCACCCCACTCAAAAGTCGGCCCAGCAGTGGATGGACCGCGTGGTCAAGTGGATCGGGAAATCGGGTGCCCACCCAATCAGGCTTGAAGAACCAGGAGAGGGCACCAGCCGCGCTTCCCGCATTGTAATTTATCAACCCCCGAAATAAACCATGTTGCTGAATACCATCGATATTACCCACATGCTGTCACTGTTATCGTTTAACCGTGACGAGCCGATGCTGTTCACCAGTGGACTGTTCTGGATACTGTTCCTGGTGTTCCTGCCGCTATATGCCCTCATCAAGTCGCGCCGCAAGCAGATGATGCTCTTTGTCATCGCTTTCAGCCTTTATTTCTTCTACAAATCGAGCGGTTGGTTTTTCCTGCTGCTGGTGGCGACCTCGTTTATCGACTGGTGGGTTGGGCAGTTTATCGACTCGAGCAAGAACCGCACAGAGCGTCGCATAGCGCTCACCGTGTCGATGGTGTTGTCGTTGGGTGTGCTGCTGTTTTTTAAGTACAGCAACTTCTTCATGATCAATTTTGAGTCGCTCATCGGCGGCAATTTCCAGCCGTTGGACCTGATTATGCCTGTGGGCGTCTCGTTTTATACCTTCCGCACCATCAGTTATGTGGTGGATATCTACAAGGGCAAGATACAGCCCGTCGACGACTATATCGACTACCTCTTCTTCCTGTCCTATTTCCCTTGCCTGGTGGCTGGCCCTATCGTGCGAGCGCGAGACTTCATGCCCCAGTTGCAGCAGAACAAGCCCGCCACGCGGGAGATGATCTACGGAGGCCTGTTCCTGGTCATGCTGGGTATCCTGAAGAAGGCCGTCTTTGCCGACTATATCGCCCAGTACAACAACATCGCGTTTGGTAATCCCACGGGCTACACGGGCTTTGAGCTGCTGATGGCGGTGCTGGGTTTCACGATGCAGATCTACTGTGACTTCTCGGGCTACAGCGACATGGCCATCGGCCTGGGCGGCATCATGGGCTTTAACCTGGGCATCAACTTCGACTATCCTTACCGCTCGCTCAATGTGACCGAGTTCTGGCATCGATGGCACATTTCCCTATCGACATGGTTGCGCGACTACATCTACATTCCGCTGGGCGGTAACCGCAAGGGCAAGGTGCGCCAGCACTTCAACCTGATGGTCACCATGCTGCTGGGCGGCCTGTGGCATGGTGCGGCATGGACCTTCGTCGTGTGGGGTGCCGGGCACGGCATCGCCCTGTGTATCCACAAGCTGTGCAAACCGTGGCTCGACAAGATTCCCGGCAATCCGGTTACCCGTGTCGTCTCGTGGCTGATGACTTTCACCTTTGTAGTCATGCTGTGGATTTTCTTCCGTGCAAACACCTTCCAGGCTGCAGGGCAGGTCATCAGCGGTATCTTCACCGATTTTGAGTGGGCTTACCTGCGTGTGTTCATCGAGCGCCGCTTGACATGGTGCCTGATGCTTGCCATTATCTTCGGACTGCACTTCGTGCCTCGCCGCGTCTGGGACAAGTTGCGTGACCGTTTCGTCGCTGCCCCCTGGGTCGTGAAGCTGCTTATCTTCATCGTTCTCATCCAACTGGTGCTCCAGTTTGCCAGCGCCACCGTCCAGCCGTTCCTCTACTCGCGGTTCTAGAAGAGAGACAGGCTATAAGTATTGATTGGCTGAGGGGTCGCCGCAGACGACATCTTGAGGGCATCATGCTCCCCCCAGAGATGTCTGTTTCACTCGCTACGCTCGTCTCACAGCCACCACTGGGGGTTATTCAGAGGCCACCCTTCGGGTGAATTGGCGACGAGCAAATCCCGTTAAATAACTCTAATATCCGTCAATGTGTTGTGATGTTGAGGGAAAAATTGTAATTTTGCCACTTAATTGTGGCGAAGGTAGGATGCGTTTCGGCATAAAAAACAAGTAAAACTTGTTTGTTATGCTCTCAACTTTCACTACCTTTGCGGCTTGATTACAAGAACAATATCAACCAAAACAATAAATATAACAAGACAACTGAACAATGGCAAAACAGGAAGATGTTTTCAAGAAAATCGTGTCGCACGCCAAGGAATATGGCTTTGTGTTCCCCTCGAGTGAAATCTATGACGGCCTTGGCGCTGTCTATGACTACGCTCAGAACGGCGTGGAACTGAAAAACAATATCAAGCGCTACTGGTGGGAGGCAATGACCCTGCTGCACGAGAACATCGTGGGCATCGACAGTGCCATCTTCATGCACCCGACCATCTGGAAGGCTTCGGGCCATGTTGACGCGTTCAACGACCCCTTGATTGACAACCGCGACAGCAAGAAGCGCTACCGCGCCGATGTGCTCATAGAGGACGAGATTGCCAAGATCGAGGAGAAAATCAACAAGGAGTGTGAGAAGGCAGCCAAGCGCTTCGGCGACAAGTTCGACGAGACGATGTTCCGCCAGACCAATCCCCGCGTGCTCGACAACCAGAAGAAGCGCGACGAACTGCATGCCCGCTACGAGAAGGCCATGAACGACAACGACCTGGCCGAACTGAAGCAGATTATCGTGGACTATGAGATTGTGGACCCCGTGAGCGGTACCAAGAACTGGACCGATGTGCGTCAGTTCAACCTCATGTTCAAGACCCAGATGGGCAGCAGCGCCGACTCGACGATGGATGTGTACCTGCGTCCCGAGACGGCACAGGGCATCTTTGTGAACTTCCTGAATGTGCAGAAGACCGGCCGCATGCGCATCCCCTTTGGCATCGCACAGATCGGTAAGGCCTTCCGCAACGAGATTGTTGCCCGCCAGTTCATCTTCCGCATGCGCGAGTTCGAGCAGATGGAGATGCAATTCTTTGTGCGTCCCGGCGAGGAGTTGAAGTGGTTCGACTACTGGCGTGAGCAGCGCCTGCGCTGGCACAAGGCCCTCGGCCTGGGCGACGAGAAGTACCGCTTCCACGACCACGAGAAACTGGCCCACTATGCCAACGCCGCCACCGACATCGAGTTCAAGATGCCGTTCGGCTTCAAGGAGGTGGAGGGCATCCACAGCCGCACCGACTTCGACCTGAGCCAGCACGCCAAGTTCTCGGGCAAGAAGATCCAGTACTTCGACGCCGAGTTGAACGAGAGTTACACCCCCTATGTCATCGAGACCTCGATTGGCGTGGACCGCATGTTCCTGTCGGTGATGTGCTCCAGCTACGAGGAGCAGCCGCTTGAGGGCGGCGACACCCGCGTGGTGCTGCACCTGCCCAAGGCTCTGGCTCCCATCAAGTGCGCCATCCTGCCGCTCGTCCGCAAGGACGGCATGCCCGAGAAGGCTCACGAGATCATGAACATGCTCAAGTTTGACTTTGCCTGCCACTACGAGGACAAGGACACCGTGGGCAAGCGCTACCGCCGCCAGGATGCCATCGGCACTCCCTATTGCATCACCGTCGACGGCCAGACCCTCGAGGACAACACCGTCACCCTGCGTGACCGTGACACCATGCAGCAGGAGCGCGTCGCTATCGCCGACCTGCCCGCCATCCTCGCCCGCGAGTGCAGCCTGAATAATGTCCTGCGCAAACTCATGTAAATTATTAACGACAATGAAGAAGTTATTCTATACTGTCATCCTGGCTTTCTTGGCCGTCACGATGCTCGACTCATGCCTCGGTAAGAATGTGTATGACGAGTACAAGGATTGGCGCGAGAAGAACGACGAGTGGTTTAGCAAGCAGGAAGCATCGGGCCAGTACACCAAGCTCATTGCGCCTTGGGACCCATCGGCCTGTGTGCTCATCCGCTGGCACAATGACCAGGAACTCACCAAGGACAACCTGGTGCCCTTGCTCTCATCGACGGTCGATGTGAAGTATCGTGTTCGCCTGTATGACGGCACTCCGGTGGACTCGTCCTATTATCTGACCTCGCCTGCCGACAGCATCTACCGTACCATGGTCAGCCAGAATGTGGAAGGATGGATGATTGCGCTCACCCGCATGCATGTGGGCGACAGCTGCACGGTCGTCGTTCCTTATCAGCAGGCCTACGGCTCTACCAAGAGGAGCGAAGTGCTGTTGCCTTACAGTGCCCTCATCTTTGACATGAAGCTGGTGGACATCTACAAGTACAAGGCCAATTAAGTATTTATTCAGTATACAAGAATCCCCCCAAGACTTGTGCCTTGGGGGGATTCTTGTATACTGAAGTTTAGAGTTTAGGGTTTAGAGTTTAGAGAGGCATCCGCTGGGAGGCTCGCGTTGCTCGCAGGTTAGAGTTTAGGGTTTAGAGTTTAGAGAGGCATCCGCTGGGAGGCTCGCGTTGCTCGCAGGTTAAAGGTTAGAGTTTAGAGGTTAAAGATGGCTGCCGCATTCCAGAAGGAGTGCGGCAGCCTTTTAGTTTTACCCGTTAAATCCGCAAGCAGCCATTGTTGGGGGGGCTGGCGTTGCTCGCGGGGTTAGAGGATGTTCTTCTCTACCTCAGCGACAATTGGTAGTTGTAGTACTTCTCGTTGCCGGTGATGTCTTCGACCACCTCGATGAAGGGCGGGATTTCCACCTCGTCGCCCTCCTTGATGCCTTCCACCTCCAGGATCTGCATGCCCAGTTTGGGCTCGATGTAGGTGTCCAGCTCGAAGTAGTGGTTCTTCCACACGAAGCACTTGCGCATCTTGCTGATGGGCTTGCGATTGGGGTCGGCAATCTGCAGCAGGTCGACATACTGCTGGGCCGTGATGCGGCGCTCGGTCTCGATCTGCTTGTTGCTGCTGACGGTCTTCTTGATGGTCTGGAAGTAGACATAGCTGCCCTGCCAGCCGCGTTTGCGCACGCGCATCTCGGTGCCGGGCTCGCTCAGCAGGTAGGTCTGGGTGATTTCGCTCTCGGTATATTCGGGAATCACGCCAGTGACCTTGACGATGTATTTGCGCTCCTGCTCGATGGGGCAGGGCACGCCCAGCACGGTCGAAATCTCGTTGAGCACCTGGCGCAACTTGTCGTCAAAGTCGGTTTGGTTGCCGATGACGCGCAGGTGGGGATGTCCCGTCCATGCGCTCAGCACCTTGCGGTCGAGTTCGCGTGCCAGTTCCACATCCTCGCTGCGGAACTTGTTGTTCTCGTTGGTGTAGAACTGCTCGGCGCCGGCGGCAGCGGTCACCATGTGCAGGATGGCCTCGTAGCGGGCGTCACGCAGTTTCACGGTGTTGGTGCCCATCTCCTCGGTCAGCGCCTCCCATAGCTCGGGAGATACATAGGCGCTGATGTCCATCGTGCCGCGGTCGCACACGATGAGCACAGGCTTGTTGCACTGCTCCGCCATCTTGGCGAAGTGGTCCTCGAGCTGCAACTGGATATTGAGCGTCGATTTCTCGGCCTCAAAGAACAGGGCCTTGTTTTGCGTCAGGTAGTTGATGCCGGCGCTGCTGAACATCGTGGGCACCTCGGGGATGGCGAACACCTGGAAGCCCAGGCCGCTGAAGTGCTCGATAATCCTGGCCATTGCCGTCGTCTTGCCGGCGCAGGGGCCACCGGTCAACACAATCTTAGTGATTTTATTGGTGATCTTATCAGTCATTTTTTGCTAATGGATAATATCTAACTGGTTTTCACAAAAAGAAAGCCAAAGATACACACAATCTTTCACCCTCACAACCTTTTCTCCCTAAAAGATGTGAAAACCTGTGCGAAACCGCCAGCATGTTACTGCCAAGAGCAAATTCCGCAAAGACATCAAAAAACGATGTTCTTTTTCCCCTTCTAGTTCTGTGTTACTCGCACGGCACGCACAGCGTATCCGAAGTAGCGGTTGTAAACATTACAGTTGCGAACCCCTTCGGCAATGCGAAGCCGATAAGCACAGTCGGGATGGATATCGTAGAGGTCGCGAGACCAATAATGACCTTCAAAATAACTATAGTAAAGTGAACTGTTGTAGCGATAGCCCGTAGCAGGCAAGAATAACTCGTTTCCGTTCGGACCGATGACTCGATACCCGTTTATCCCGTTTCTCGTCGTCCACTCCCAAGAGCACTTGTTGATCAATTCTTTGATTTGAACCCTGGTCGGCATTCGCCATGACGAGCTCCAGTTTACATATGCGGCATCGTCCTCAGGATCCAACTCAATCTTGTTATCAACAGGACCGTAACCGTTGTTTGTGTTGTACTTTGTGATATGTAACTTCGAGTTATTGTCATAGTACCCCCACTTATTGGTGTTCCAGTTATAGTCGTCCTTGGGTGCGGTCTCGCCCCAGGCGAAGTAGTCGCCGTATTCCTCGGGAGCACTGGCACCGATGTTCATTGTGGCCCATAGCGTGCCGCTGGGAAGGCCCAAGTCAACATACTCGTGTCCGTCTGCAACATCAACATCAGGGTTAAGTACAAGACGCAATCCTGTGCTACCATCTTTTTCCCATGGGTAAGCGTAGTTCCTATACGACACGCGGCAGTAATCTGCTTTATAGTGCCAATAGCCACCACGGAGTACACGTTCAGAGCCCGCATCAGGACCAATGGGGTTCGTCTGAGCATTACTGCTGTAATCACCAAACCAGTCATGACACCACTCATTAACGTTGCCGCTCATATCATATATGCCCAACTCATTAGGAGCCTTAGTGGCGACAATCTGTGGACCATAGTTCTCTGCATCGCTAGACTGTGCGGGAATATTGTTTAAGTACCATGCCACCTCGTCGATGTTATTGCTGCCGGCATACCTATAGCCTTGGCTCTTATTGCCGCCGCGTGCGGCATACTCCCATTCGGCTTCGGTAGGCAAACGGAAAGTCTTGCCTGTCAACTGATTTAATTTGGTGATAAACTCCTGACAATCATTCCATGTAACCATCTCCACAGGTTTGTTATTGCCCTTGTTATAACTTGGGTTGTTGCCCATCACGGCTTCCCATAGCGCCTGGGTGACCTCGGTTTCACCAATGCTATAACTCGACAATGTAACCTGATGGGTAGGATACTCCCAATCAAGGGCATAACTGCCCTGCTCGGGGGTTGCGCCCATCATGAACGTGCCTCCCTCAACTTTAACCATGTTGAATGACACGCCATTCACGGTAATGGTCTCGATTTCTGAAGGGTTTGGTGCAGAACCGCCCAGGATGATGTCAATGATGGCGTTGATGTCGGCAATGTTGATTTCACCGTCACCATTCACATCGCCGCTTGGCTCGGATGCGTCGGTCAGAATAATGTCGGTGACGGCATTGATATCGGCGATATTGATTTCGCCATCGCCATTCACGTCACCAGGAAGCATTTCTGGATCTATAGGCTGGATATGGACGAATTTTTCCCAAACGGGAGCATTCCGATAACTCTCTATCGCTTCATTAGGAACCAATAAGGCTGCATTATTGAAGCATTCATCCGCGAAGTAATAATCATACGGCAACATCGCTGGTGGAGTCAACGCCCGACAGATGATGCTTGTCAAGGCTTCACAATGATTAAATGCTCCTTCACCGATGAGCGCTACGGATTTACCGATAGTTACACTTTTCAGGTTATCGCAGGAGCGGAATGCAAAAATGCCGATATTGGTTACAGCGTCGGGTATAATGATACTTGTAAGACCAGAGCATCCACGGAACGCGAGGTCCGTAATGCCTAAAGTGCCTTCATCTAGAGTGATGTTGGTGTTCTCAGGCATCGTGCCCTTATAAATATAAGCAACTCTACCTGCATATATTAAGCCATCGGGTTGGTTATCAAGCCATGGCGTGTTCATAAAGGCCTGGACACCAATGGTTGTCACCGAATTGGGAATCTCTATTTCAGCAAGTCCACTGCAATTCTTAAAAGCACCATCAGAGATGTTGGTTACTGAGTTCGGAATCTTAATGCTTGTCAAGCCACTGCAATTATAGAATGCAAGACCTGATATGCCCAATGTGCCATCTTTAATCACAATGCAAGTGTCATCGGGCATGTCGCTTTTGTAGTGATAAGCAACCAGGCCAGCGTAGACTAAACCATCGGGTTGGTTATCATACCAAGCTGTAGCGGTAAATGCGTCGTAGCAGATACAAGACACAGAATTAGGAATATCGATATCTGTCAGATTCCGGCAAAGCCAGAATGCCCGCTCTCCGATTCTAGTCACTGTGGATGGAATTTCGACACTCGTCAGTTCAGTGCAGTTATAGAACGCATAGTCGCCAATTGCGGTCACTGTATAGGTGATGCCTTCATGCGTGACGGTTTCAGGAATTGACACAACCCCCGAGTACTCATTTTCTTCAGTATCATAGTACACTCCCTTGTAGGTAACGCTCACTTCATTCAAGAAAGTGAATTTGTAAAAAATGCCGTCTACCTCAAAGTCATGTGCCAAAGCCGCATTTGCCGTCAGCATCGCCAGCAGCAGTGCTATCAGTTTCTTGGTCGTGTTCATTGTTCCAGTGAGTTATGTGATTAATTAAAATGGATTTTCATATGGAAATTGGCCTCTGCCCATGACACATCATCGCGCCTGTAGATTTTGTCTGCCAGGTTCATTACCTGTTCCGATGTCTTGAGCGTGCAGTCAAACTTATAGAGGTATTGACCATTCCAAGTAACATGGCCTTGTTCTGAATTGGTTGATTCCTTGAGTTTCCCGCGGTAGGCTTTCAGGATTTTATCCTTGGTTTTGGGGTCTGGAACGCAAACCGTCATTCGTGGGCCAATCACCAAATAATCAGGTTCGTCATTGTAGTATTGCACAAAATACATATCGCTCACATAGTCATCGCTGGTGATAAAGTCACGGCTGGCGGTGACGATATATAAACCGTTGTCTTTCTTCACCTGCGTCCCCTCTTGTTGTGCCAGTTGTTCCAGTTGCTGAGTTCTCGCCTCGGTCCTGGGGAAGATGCAATACTGCCCCGCAGCACGGTAGGCAAATTCAAAGCGAGTGAGGTCGACACCCTTATCACCGTAATAGTATCCGACATTCGTCTCGAGTTTCTCGAGCGCAGGATCGTTCTCGGCGGTATAGACTTGGGGCACAGGCTCGTCAAAAGCCGTGTCATTCCCACATCCGGCAAGTGCCAAAGCACACACTGCCATTCCAAATAATGTCTTTTTCATATCTGTAATTGATTAGTCGGTTTTAGTATTGTTCTGATTTGCAAAGATACATAATATTATCGGAAAACTTTTACCCCCCCCATTTTAACATTTTGTTAACACTTCTTGGGCAGTGTTCTCTACATGCGGGTGGCGATAAAGTCGAGCCATGCGTGATGAACAACAGAATTCAAGACGGTGATGAAGACAATGGCGAGGATTGTTATCATGAATTCTCTTGTCCTCACAACCATGTCAATAGAATCGTAGCGATGGCGATGACCGATTCAAATGCCGTGTCTATTGGGACGGGAAGAAACAACCTCACCGCCACATCGAGGAACAATCGCCCAAGAATGATGCTGGCGATAACCCATAACTGCTTTTTCGTGTTATGGTCACACTTGTCGAGCAGGAACCAGGAAATGGCGGCATAGGCTACCACCTGGGCCCAAGCGCATTCCACGGTAGAATGGTATGCACGCACACTGCATGTGGCAGCAAAAATCGCAGCCGACATCAGGAATGCCCAAAGGCACTGTTTCTTTGTCGTGTTCATAGTTTTCTTATTGACTCAAGTTTCTGAAGTGGTAAATACTTCAAAACTTGAAGGTTAGAGGTTAGCGGTTAGAGGTTAGGGAAGAAAATTTTTCAAATTTTATTGGTTTTATCAGTTTGCTGGCGGTGAATCGTGCATCCCTAATCTCTAATCCCTAATCCGTGATCCTCAAGTTTTTAAAGTGGCGCTGCTACTTTAGAAACTTGAATTATTGATGATTGATAATCATATTGATGATGGCGTTGACGTCTGAGATGGTGACCTCTCCGTCTCCGTTCACGTCGCCAATGATCTCGCCCTGGTAGGAGGGCATGCGGGTGTGGCCGTTGTTGCCACCCATGACGACGATGTCGATCACGCTGTTGGCATCGGCGACGTTGGTTTCGCCATCGCCATTCACGTCACCAGGAAGCATTTCTGGATCTATAGGCTGGATATTGACGAATTTTTCCCAAACGGGTGCATTGCGATAGAGTTCTACAGCATTGGCGGGAACATACAAGGTTGCACTCTCGTAGTGGGGGCTGTCAAAGCATTCCTCATAGTACATCGCTGGTGGTGTCGTCAAGGGACAAGTGATGGTTGTCAATGCCGAGCACATCGAGAAGGCGTGTTTTTCAATGACAACCGTAGGGGTAAGAAGATTGACACAGGTCAGGCTTGTACACAGGTAGAAGGCACAATCCTTGATGCTGGTGATGGATTCAGGAATGGTGATGCTCGTCAATCCCTGGCAGTAATTGAACGCATAGTAGTCGATGGCAGTGACCGGGTAGGTTGTGCCTTGATAGGTGACGCTGGCGGGAATCACCACATCGCCATGATA
>ONYP01000021.1 GCA_900322135.1 uncultured Prevotellaceae bacterium | reverse complement strand
AAACATCCAAATCCTAGCAGGTGATGCTAGCGAGCCTTCAAAACTCAAAGCCGTCAACGAGGAAGGAGATGCCGATTATCGCTTGATTACCGGTATTACTCCCGACAAGTTCTACACAGTTAAGAACCTGACAGCCGGCGGCACCTTCTTCTTCCGCGTGAAGGCCCATTACACCGACGACACCTGGAGCCCCTGGAGCAAGGCAAAAACTGTTACTCTGCTCGAGAATCAGGGCCATGGTTTCCAGAAAGGCGATGTGAACCACGACAATGGGGTTGACATCAACGATGTGACCGCACTGATTTCCTATGTGCTGGGCAACAACACTGATAATTTCTGTCCTATCTGTGCATGTGTCAATAGCGACAACCAGATTGACATCAACGATGTGACCGCGCTGATTTCTTTCGTGCTTGGAGGAAGTTGGCCCGGGAACTAATCTTCGATATTCTTCAATGAGTATGTTAGGTTGAAGTGTGAGCGCAAGTTCAAGATAACTTCCCTATAAAAAACAAAACCCGCTGGAGTTCAGCGGGTTTTGTTTTCTTGTGCGCCTGATAGGACTCAAGTTCGCGCCTGCCAAAACCTTTAAAAACCTCCCAACGCCTGATTGACAGCGTTTTCCAGCAAGCCGATGAGGCGTTTAAGGGCATCTAAAGGCGTTGAACGGCGCAAAAAGGGGGAGCGCACGCCCCCCGTATACAACTCTTGCCGGTTAATATCTTTCTATCGCTTCACAGCCTCTGGATTAAGCAGGAAATCATAGATACCAATCATTAAGATGCCATCCTCATTATAGTTTGAACCAAATCGGTCTCCAACAATGATGACTTTTTTGAAGCCGTCGGGCACATTGAGCAAAGATGCCTGCTCTTGATCCATCTTTTGCTTGTCAGGGAGAGCGTAGGCAGATTGGATGTACAAGCGTTCATCGTGACGATTCACTACGAAGTCAATTTCAAGATTACGACGCTCTATTTTTCCTGAAAGGTTTCTTTTGGCGGTCTCCACTAGGCCGACATCCACGCTATATCCAAGCCGACGCAATTCATTATAAACAACATTTTCCATCGTGTGGTTAAATTCAATCTGGCGAAAACCTAGAATCGCATTTCTGACACCTACATCCTCAAAATAGTATTTGGTCTCAGTACCAATATACTTGCGTCCTTTCACATTGTAACGCAATGCTTCACTAATGATAAAAGCATCCTGCAGGTGTTCTAGGTAACGGGAAATAGTATTTGGACCAATATCAACCCCTCCAACCGATTTGAAGGTATTTGCTATTCGCCTGACATTTGTGCTTGAACCCATTGCCGAAGCCAAGATGCGCACAAGTTCACGCATCCCATCGGCGTTATGCAAATGATTGCGTTCAATTACATCTTTCAAATAAACCGTTTCAAAGATTTCACGCAGGTAGTTCTCCTTCTCAGCCGGAGTACTCATTTGTGCGACCTGGGGGAGTCCGCCATACAGATAATACTCTTCAAGCGCAACTGCTCTTTCACCGCCAACCGTTCCATAATATTCAGCAAAACTCAACGGATGAACGCGAATTTCCCATCCTCGGCCTCTGAATTCAGTGATGACATCTTTTGAAAGAAATTTTGCATTTGATCCCGTCACAAATACCTCAGCATTCTTGACATTCAAATATGAGTTCAGCACATCTTCAAACTCGGGGACAAATTGAATCTCGTCCAACAAGATATAGTACATATCTTTATCGGTCATCTGCTTGTCAATATATTCCAACAAGGCATCAGGATCACGAAGTTTCTTATTCCGGCGATCTTCCAGGTTTACTTGAATAATGTGATTCTCTTGTATTCCCCTTTCCAACAAAATATCCTTGTAGATATTAAACAGCAGAAATGACTTGCCACAACGACGAATCCCAGTGATGACCTTAATCATCCCGTTCCCCTCGGATGAGATGAGCTGTTCCAGATATGGTTTGCGTTCAAAAAACATGGTTTTGTGGAATATTTTTGTAACAGTACACAAATTTGTGCCACAAAAATACAACAAAAAGCCAAATCACCAAATTAATAGCGAGTTTTTCGGACAAATCTCAGTATCTTTTTAGCCAAATCCTGTAGAAATCTCAAAATGTTGGGGCATAGAAGATTTATTCCATTGAGATACAATAAAATAAGTTTTTGAGGTCACTCAGCAAAACAGGACTCAGGTTCGCGCCTCCAAAAACCTCAAAAACCTCCCGACGCCTGATTGACAGCGTTTTCCTGGAAGCCGATGAGGCGTCTAAAGGCGTCTAAAGGCTTTAAACCGCGCAAAAAGGGGGGGGTGCCCACGCTCCCCCCGAAATAAATAAGACCATAAGGTCACCACCCTTGATTACCTTAATCTTTTATACTGCTCTACAAACCACCTGTGTGAGTCTGAATCTGATGGTAATACCCAAGCAAAAAAACGGCAAATCCAGAACAACAATGCTTTTAAAATCGCATAGGCCAGAATTAATCCCAAAACAGCCAGCAGTGCATAGATGGCAAAAATCAGCAACGCTAAAATCAATGCAATCACGCTGCCAAACACCACCCCAAAGTTCGTGAAAATTCCAGTGAAAAAATCAACCATATTGGTATCCGTTTTTCAATCATTCCCGCAAAAACCATGCCACATAAATTAACGCTTTAGTAATTACTCAGCAGAAAAAGGTATTGTTATTGTAGATTCTAGATTATTGGTTATCTTAGCAACTATCTGATTGAAAAGTATTATGAAAAGAACCCTCATCAGTATATTACTTTTATGTGCAGCGTTTCCGTTTGGGGCTAAGACAGAACACAAAAGTATGTCTTCTATCGAGTTTGACCGTTGGAATTCTGTGACACCATTTCTGTGTTGTGAAGTAAATGAGACAGATACAGTATGGACTCTTGAGATATGGGGTAGATTTATTGATGAAGATGATAAAATGCGTATTAACACTGAGAGCAGTTGGAAAAAGAAGGTGTGGAAAAAAGATGAATTAGGCAAGAACATGACCCAAGCCTATAGAATCATTATGGAAAGATTATCTCCTGACTATGTGCCGTCTAAAAAGAAAACTATCTACGATGACTTCTAATTGTACATCAAAAGGTCTGTCCTTTATTTCTTCGTTTATGTGGCAGCCCAAATCGGCAATATTCTCACAAAAGGGGGAGCGCACGCACCCCCAGAAGGCTGTGGAATCGCCACGAGGTACGGGGCAATGTGCCTTAACTCTATCGACTGCTGTGGTCTGAATCAATACTGGTGTTTACACACAGATGGATTTCAATTCGTCGGCGAGGGTGGCGATTTCTTTCAGAATAAGAGCCTCGCGCTCTTTTGAGGGCTTTTTCATGCCGTTAATGTATTGAGCCATGAGGCTTTGGCTGATGCCAAGTCTGCGTCCGATAGCAGCGGCATTCAATTCGGGGTGCGATAAGAACACCTTGGAAACCCCGACTGGTTCCGGATCATCATATTCAAAGCTCTCGAATGACACATCCTCATCCAGTTTATCCCAATGGATGCCCTCGTCATCCATCTCGTAGTCATTACGCTCCTCGTCGGTTGCATTCCTCAACCGACGATAATAGAGCAGCGACTGCCACAACGTGCGGCCATCATCTGTCTCGCCATAGATGCGGTCATCTGCAAACCAAATCCTGTTAATCTTCATCGTTAACGCTTTTACCAAAATACTCATTCCACTTCTCAATAGCCAATTCCTTGTTCTCCTCGAGAACCATCTCGGCGGCTTTGATGTCCTTAATCTTGATACCCTTGTTCTCAACAAGAACAATACCCTCGGGCAAAATATCAAACTTCGCCTTCCCATCGGCATTCTTCACATGCACATGAATCGGTTCATGTTCCCTCGAATAGAAGAAAAACCGCATTCCAAACATTCTAAAAATCTCAGGCATAATATTAAATTTTAGATTCCACTACTGCAAAGATAGGTAATTTTTTCATTACCTCAAAGCATTTTGTAAAAAATATTATGTAATTGCATATAAAAATGTCAGATGACTATAAAAATCACCTGACATTCGACGTCGTGCGCCTGATAGGACTCGAACCTACACAACCTGAGTTACCAGATCCTAAGTCTGGCGCGTCTACCAATTTCGCCACAGGCGCGGAATTCGGGTGCAAAGATAGGACTTTTTTTTCAGTTATCAGTTAAATCAGTTAAGAGTTAACTGATAAGAGTTGCGACAACAGGGGGACAACACTGTGTAGAGCGTTGTTTGAGTTGTCTATCTGTTGTCGGTGTTGCCTGATTATTGCTGGATGGTGGCGAGGATCTGCTTGAGTTGCTCGTCGGCTGCGGTGAGTTTGTTGCGGCAGATGTCGAGGAGTTCCTTGCTGCGCTTGGTGTAGTCGCTCAGGTTGTCGATGCTGCACTGTGGGTCCTGCATCTTCTGCACAATCTGCTCGAGTTCGGTAACTGCCTCGGTGTAAGTCATTTCTTTGTTCTCTTCCATATTTTTAAAAACTACTAATTTAACGAATTATACTAATGTTGGCATCCGCGCACCATCTTCCATTAAAACTAATTTCACGAATGGCTAACGCGTTGCTTACTTTATTGTCGGCGAATTAAACGAATTTTTGGGCTGCCACACTTCTAATTCCTAATTCCTAACTCCTAACTCTTAGTTGACGGTAGCATCGGTGGAGCCTTCGGCGAACTGGACATGGATGTGGTCGCCGCGCTGCAATTGGCTGCTTGTGGTGACGCACTTGCCGCCTGCGGTCACGAGGGCATAGCCGCGCTGCAGGGTGTTCTCGGGCGAGAGCAGTGCCGCCTTGTCGCCCAGGGCCTGCAGTCGCTGCTGCTCACGCTGGAGGGCGTGCTCAATGGCCTCGCCCATGCGCTCTTGGGCGCGGTCAAGACGGGTGCGCTGAGCGGTAATCAGGTTGTTGGCTGCCAGCGGAATGGCTTTGGTGAAGTTGTCGAGCCGCAGCTTGTTGGTATCAATGATGCGACGCGACGCGGCGGGAATCATGCTGGTGTAATAGGCCAGTTGCTCCCGGGCATGCGCCACGGTGTCGCGCACAGCGGTGACGACGGTTTTCTGCAGTTCGTCGAGGTGTGCCAGGGCGTTGGTGCCCCGGTTGATGAGCCACTCGGCGGCTGCAGTAGGTGTCTTGACCCTGATGGCTGCCACAAAGTCCAATACCGTCTCGTCGCGGTCGTGTCCGATGCCGACGATGACCGGCAGCGGGAACTGCGCCACAGCGGCAGCCAGGTCGTAGTTGTCGAACGAATTGAGTTCTGATGTCGCACCACCGCCACGGATGATGACCACGGCATCGAACAGATCAAGGTGGTCATTGATGCGGTCGAGGGCGGCCAAGACGGTGGGCACGGTCTGCGCTCCCTGCATCGATGCACCGAACAGGCAGGTGTAGAACTTCAGGCGATAAGGGTTGCGCTCCAACTGGTTCATGAAGTCGCCGTAGCCTGCTGCCCCTGCTGCCGAGATGACGGCAATGCGCTGCGGCACTGCGGTGATGGGCAGTTCCTTGTTCATGTCGATGATGCCGTCGGCCTTGAGGCGCTTGAGAATCTCGAGGCGCTGCCGCGCCATGTCGCCCATGGTGTAACTGGGGTCGATGTCGTTGATAACGGCCTTGAAGCCATACTGGCTATGGTAGCTGGCCGACACCCTGACCATCACCTTCATGCCTGTCTTGAGTTCAGCACCCGTCGCAGCCATGAATTTGGCCATCAATTGGGGGTAATTGCTGCCCCAGATGACAGCGTTGAGTTTGGCCACAGTTGTCCCAACATCGTTTTTCTCGACAAGTTCCATATAGCAATGGCCACGCACGACACGCAGGTCGCTCGTCTCGGCGATGACCCACTGGTTCTGCAGGCCAGGTGTTGAGTTGATGGCCTGGGTGATGAGCGCATTGAACCGGCTCAGGGTGATGCCCTGAGACGAGTTAGAGAAAAGTGATTGTTCTTGCATGGTTACTTCTTGACAGGCTTGATTTTCAGGCCATCGAAACGATAACTGAATGATGGCTTCAGGTAAGGGGCAAAGCGCTTGTACTCGCTGGGCGCGAGGAACTTCTCCAGGCCATGCGTGGCCTCGATGATGTCTCGATTCTCACCCTTGAAAGTGAGTTGGATGAGCGGAAAAATCATCGCGTCCTGCAGGTCCTGCCTCAGGTCCTGCGGCATCTTGCCGACAATGAAATCATCGATACCGGGTGCGGGGAACAGCCGGTCGCTGATGTACCGCTGCCAGTGGACATTCCACTGGGTGAGCCGGCTATCGGGCACGGGAGTCATCACCGTCTCGATGACGGTGATGACCGTGTCCTTGCCCGCTTTTCTCATCAGCATCTCCACCACACGGCTGCCACTGGCCTGCACCTTGAGGTAGGTGCTGTCCAACTCGATGAGCCGGGCCTCTCCTGCCAGATTATTGGGCACAGCCACCACTTGGCCGCTGTTGTAGTAGTCGACCATATCCAGGCGGTGGGTTTGCGTCAACAGGGTGAAGATGTTGCCCGGTTCGCTGGCGAAAAAGTCAGCAATCGTGCGAGCCGCCAATGTCGATGGCATCAACACCAACGACAAAACAAGGATGCTATAGAGGCGTCTCATTTACTTGACACCGTACTTCTGCTTGACCTGTGGCAACCACTTCGCAATGTCGGAGATGCGGGTGGCATGGCTCGGGTGCGAACTCATGAACTCGGGCGGCTCCTGGGTTGTGGTGGCAGCCATCTTCTGCCAGAAGGTGATAGCAACATCGGGGTTATAACCAGCAATTGTCATCAGTTCGAGGCCCATCCTGTCGGCCTCGCTCTCATGCTTGCGCGAGAACGGCTGCATCACGCCATACTGTGCACCCAGGCCGTAAACCTGCTGTGCAATCTGCTGGGTGGCAACGCTCTTGCCGCTGGTGAAGATGCCGACAGCGGCAGCGCCATACTCGGCCAGTACCTGTTGGCTCATGCGCTCGTTGCTATGCTTGGCAACAGCATGGGCCACCTCGTGGCCAATCACCACAGCCAACTCATCGTCGCTGCTCACGAGGTTCATGATGCCCTCATAGACTACAATCTTGCCGCCAGGCATACACCAGGCATTCACCTCATCACTCTTGACCAGATTGAACTCCCAAGCGTAGTTCTGCAATTCATCCTGCATACCATTAGCCGAGAGATAGGCCTCGGTAGCGGCAGCGATGCGCTGTCCCACACGCGTTACCTGGGCACTCTTAGCCTTCTGGGTCGAGATCTGTGCGGTCTGCATGAAACTAGCATACTGTTGGAGACTTGCAGCCAGCACCTCCTGATCACTGACGATCAACAATTGTTTGCGACCCGTGATGGGAACCGAGCCACAGCTGGTGAGCAACATTGCCACTACAGCCAGCATTGCGATAATCTTTTTCATAATCGGTAGATTTTGGTTATACAAATAACGGATTATTCTTATTCATTAATGGGTTTGCACGACCTCGGTGGGCGGCAGCGTCTTGTTGCGCTTGTCCACCGCCTCGATAACGCGGGTGGCGAGTTGCTTGAATGCCACGCCGCTCACATCGTTCATCCTGACGACGGGCAGGCCGTCGTCGCTGCCCTTGCAGATGCCGGCCACCAGCGGAACCTGTCCGAGCAGTTCCACATCCAGTTTCTCGGCAAGCAGTTTGCCGCCGTCCTTGCCGAAGATGAAGTACTGCTCATCGGGGTGGCTAGCGGGCGTGAACCATGACATGTTCTCGACGATGCCCAGCACGGGCACACCCACATGCTCGCCCATGAACATGCTGATGCCCTTGCGGGCGTCGGCCAGAGCGACCTCCTGGGGTGTGGTAACCACGATGGCCCCCGTGATGGCGAGGGTCTGCACCAGGGTCAGATGGATGTCGCTGGTGCCCGGCGGCATGTCAATGAGGAAATAGTCAAGCTCGCCCCAGTCGGCCTCGGTGATGAGTTGCCTAAGGGCGTTGCTCGCCATAGCGCCGCGCCACAGCACAGCCTTCTCCTTGTCAACGAGGAAGCCGATAGAGAGCATCTTCACGCCATATTTCTCGAGGGGGATAATCAGGTTCTTGCCGTCGACCTCGTGCATGTAGAGCTGTTCCTGCTCGGCTCCGAACATCTTGGGCATCGAGGGGCCGAAGATGTCGGCATCCAGCAGTCCCACACGGTAGCCCTGCATGGCCAGTGCCACTGCCAGGTTGCAGGCAACGGTCGACTTGCCCACGCCGCCCTTGCCGGAACTAACGGCGATGATGTTCTTCACGCCGGGCAGCGGGTTCTCTATTTTGCGCACGGGGTTGTCCTGACGGGTCTTCACCCCGATGTTCCCCTTGATGTCCACATCACCGCCCACATGGGCCAGGATGGCTGCCTCGGCAGCCTTGACCACGCTCTTGATGAACGGGTCGGTGGGTTTTTCAAAGGTGAGCGAGAAGCTCACGCGATTACCATCGATGCGAATGTCGTCATTCACCATTTGCATCTCGACGATGTCCTTTCCCGTTCCGGGATAGCGCACGGTGCGCAGGGCATCCAGTACCAGATTCGGATAAATAGTCATATTTTAGTCTAATAGGTTATAAGTTACAGGTTAAGGGTTATTGTCGTTTTCAGCATCGTGCATGAGTTGCGGCATCTGGATATAACCACGGTTGTAGCTGCGGTAGGTGTCGGGCTCGATGTCGATGTCGGGTTCAACGAGTTCCACGCCATGAGGCAGGGCAAAGCGGATGTACTTGATGGTCAGTCCGCGCTGCAGCCACTGCATCTCATAGTGCGTCTTGATGTCCAGGATGTCGTCGGCCATGCCGCTGGCATACAGGTCATCGGTGTCGGCCTCGACGGGCAGACGGTTCTCCTCGACGAGGGCGTGGGTGTAGGTGTACAGGAAGGGGCTGTCGGTCTTCAGGTGCACGAGCCCGCCGTCCTTGAGGATGTTGCGGTAGTTGTCCAGGAAGCGGGTCGATGTGAGGCGCTTGTTGACCTTCTTCATCTGCGGGTCGGGGAAGGTAATCCAGATCTCGGCCACCTCGCCGGGAGCGAACATGCGGTCGATCAACTCGATGTTGGTGCGCAGGAATGCCACATTGGGCAGTCCCTGTTCGGTCGCCATCTTGGCTCCGGTCCACATGCGTGCACCCTTAATGTCCACGCCGATGTAGTTCTTTCCGGGGAAGCGCTGCGCCAGTCCCACGGCATACTCGCCCTTGCCGCAGCCCAACTCGAGCACGATGGGATTGCCGTTGTTGAAATACTGCTCATTCCACTTGCCGCGCATGGGACATCCACCCTGCTGCACGACAGCAAAGGGGAACTGGAAGACGCACTGCATGCGCTTCATGTCGGCAAATTTCTTGAGTTTGTTCTTGCCCATATCTATTGCTTGTTTACTTAATCACTATCTTGTAGCTCTTGCCGTTCACCGTGACCACATAGAACCCTGGATCCAGCACATAACGGTTGACGCCCATGTCTAAGGAAACAGAGCGGGTCACTCCGTTGACAGTCGCCAGACGGGCCTCACCACCATCGCGGGAATCAATGCACAGGGCGCGGCCCTCGGTCCATACACGGTCGGCGGCAACCGTCATATCCTCAATGCCGGTGCTGTTGGTTACCCGTGCACTATAATCCGGCACATGACAAGCCTTGTTGTCGTCGCCGGTAAGCACGATGTTGGACAACAGGATCTGAGCCTCGGCAGCCAGCGTGGCATCGGCCGTCACAGTGAAGGAAATGACAGCATTGTCCTCGCCCTCGAATTGGCTCTTGCTCATCGAGTAAACCACCGTGCGGGTGGTGGAGGCATCCATGGCACGCATTTGGACCGTATGGTCTTGGGCGTCAGAAGCGATTGTCATTCCATTGCCGCTTATCGTCAAGCCCTGAGGCAAGGTCACATCACATTGCAGAGCGCTATAGGCCTCGGCATTGTCCAACTTGACGGTCACGGTGCGCTGTTCGCCCGGCATGATAGCCAAGTCATCCATGAGCAACAGGTCGTCACAGTCAACAACAGCAGACGACATGCTGCTCGGTGACAAGATGATATCCAGCACGGCATTCATATCGGCAATGCCAATCTCGCCGTCCTCGTTGACATCGGCACGGCGCATCATCGCATCATCGGCAGTGCCACCCAAGATGATGCCGAGCAGGGCATTCATGTCGGCGATATTCACCTCGCCGTCACCATTCACATCGCCCCGCAGCCACTCTTCACCGTAGAGGAACTCCTTCCATTGCTCGGCGGCCTTGTAGAGGTCCACCGACGAGGAGGGCACCGTCAAGGGCACTGACTGCTGATCGACACCAGCCCACACATTCTCGCCCAGCTCGGGCACCTCGGCAGCAAGGCAAGTTAAAGCCTCCAGCCCGGTCATGCCAGCCATGGCCGAGTCTCCCAGCCATGCAGTGGATTCCGGCAATGTCACCTGTGACAAGCCGGTAACATTATATAACGCATAATCGCCCATCTGTGACAAACCCGTGAACTCGATGTCACCATCGAGACCCGAACCCGCCATGGCGTAGTCACCCAATATACTCAAAGCCTCGCCCATAGTGAGCGTGGTCAAGTCGGTAGCATAGAGGAAAGCACCCTTGCCCACGCTTCTCAATCCTGCGGGCAATGCAGCAGTGGTCACGGGGGTCTTGACCATCATCCAGTCGCCCAGGGTTTCCAAGCGCTTGCTGGCAGTCAAGTCCAGGTTGCTCACACCGCTACCTGCCATAAGCCGTTCGCCTGTGGCCAGCAATGCTTCGCCCAGGGTGACATCGGTCAACAGCGGGCAGTCCATGAGAGCAGCCTCACCCATGGTGCTCAAGCGTCCTGAAGGCTCAACAGTGATGCGCTCAAGCGACGAGCACCGCATGAAAGCGCCATCGCCCACGGCCCGCACGCTGGCTGGCAAAGTAACCGCCTGCAGTGCAGAACAGCCCGCAAAGGCATAATTGCCGATGCTGTCGAGCGCAGCGGGCAAGAGTATCGTCTCCAGTCTTGCGCAACCCGCGAAGGCGGCTTCCTGAATAACACTGGCGGTGGCTGGCAGGGCCACATTGGCCAACTTCATGTCGGCAAGTGCGCCCGTGGGAATTTCATTGGCAGGGAAGTCGTTTCGCCAGTAATGAAACTGGGCAGTCCTGCACGGTTCAATCGTCACATCCTGGATGTCCAGGGTGACCAACTCGTGCAAGTTGCTGCTGATGAAATAGAAATCCTCGGCATTCATGGTACCAGTCACAGTCAACGATTCTACCGACTGGTCATTGACTTTCTCAGCCAAGCTGCCGGCAAGATTCTCCACATCAATAGCTTGAGAGCATAGCGCCCAAGAAGCTAAAGTAACCAATATGATTATATTTTTCATTGTTCTAACCTCTACAGATAGGTGTTAAATGTGCAAATATAGTGTATTTTCAAGAAATAACGCACGGATTTAACAAAAATTGCCCCTTACCAACCGTGCACAAGGCCCTGACGAAACAATAACGCCGCTGCCCCACTGGCAACGGCGTTATTGGATTTCTCTTTACAGGAGGTGTCACTTCACCACCTTGGTCGTCGTCATGGTGCCGTCATCATAGGTGGTCACCACGATGTTGACACCGCTGAACGGGGTCTCGCTCTCCTGACCGGCTACATTGACATAACGCACGGCAACCACCTGCTTGCCGGCAATCACTTGCTCAACGCCCGAGCCGTCGACCATGTGTGCCATCACATCGCTAGAGAGATAAGCGTTCTTGTCAGTTGCCAGCAACACATTCATCAGTTTGAGGGTGGCATTCTGAGCATTGTAGTCATCGTCGGCAGCAATTGTGAGACGCATCACATTGCCCTCGTTGCCAGCGAACTGTGTCAGTGAAGCCGAAACACCCATCACATCATAGGTGTTGGGCTCGGTCTCGTTGGCGAGCATGTAATAAGTGTGGCCTGCACCACGGTCGGCACCGCCGACACTCAGGAGCTTCACACCCTCAGGCATTACCACCTGCAGCTGCATGGCAGTGTAGGCATGCTCATCATTGATCAGCGCTACATCCACGACGCGCGTCTCACCAGGACGCAAGGGAATGGACTGCATGTCCAAATGGTCGGCAGTAGCAGCGAAACGCATACTGAACTCAGCACGGATACGGTGCAATGACTTAGCGCTATTACCGGTGAGCACGATGTTGATCAGTCTGGTCACATCGTTGATGTCGATTTCCCCGTCACCATTCATATCAGCTGCCCGCAAATCGAGGCCGTTACCGTTGCCACTCAAAACATAGCCGATGAGGGCAGTCACATCATTGATATCAACCGACCCGTCAGCGTTCACATCACCGGGGATGAAGTCATCCTCCACCGGGAAGAAGAAGTACATCCACTGGTCGGCTGCCTTGTAAAGGTCGGCACTCTCGCTACTCGGGGTGAGCAGGGGCACCGACTGCTGGTTCACGCCGGCCCAGACATTCTCGCCCAGCTCAGGCACCTCGGCAGCTGCGGTCTTGAGGGTCTGCATACCCGTCATTCCGGCCATAGCATAGTCGCCCAAATAGAGCAATGACGAGGGCAAGCGCATCGTGTCGATGGCTGCGCTCACATTATAGAAGGCATAGTTGCCGATGTAAGCCACATCCTCCTTCAGCAGGTTGCCGGCATTGAGCAGGCTGTCGCCAGCGAAGGTATAGTCCTTGATGCGTTCCAGCGTGTGACGCGGCGCAGCAGCCTTCTTGGGGTGGCCCTGGTCATTAACACCATTACCCGAGGGATTCTCGTCGATATCCAGTCCCGGAAGAACGACCGACTCCAGCAGGGGATTGTGGGCAAGCGCACCCTCGCCCAGCACGGTCATGCCATCGGACAGGTTAAAAGCAGATAAACGGGTCTGGGCGAATGCCCAGTCGCCGATAGTGCCGATGCCCAGAGTCGAGATGTCAAGATTCTGCAGGCCCGAGTTGATAAAGGCCTCCTCATCGATGCGCACCAATCGGGTGGCAGCAGACAAATCAACCGTCGTCAAGGCCTTGCAGCCGTTAAACGCGCCACGCAGGATAAAGTTCACACTCGACCCAATCACGACATTGGTCAAGTTCTCGTCACCCAGAAACGCAAAATCGCCCAAGGTAAACGAGTTAACTGATGCCTGCTGCAATGACTCGCAACGCGCAAACACGCCCTTACCCATATAGAGCACCGTCTGGGGCAGTTCTACGCTGGTCAGGCCCGAGCCGGCAAAAGCGTAGTCATCAATCATGCTCACTGTTGCAGGAAATGTGATGCTGTGCAGCTGGTAGCATCCGGCAAAAGCGGCAAAACCGACCGTCTCCAGATTGGCAGGCAATGTCACTGATGTCAACTTCTTGCCAAAGAATGCCGTGCGCGGAATCGTATTGCCTTGATAGTTAGTCACGGTGCCATAGAGGGCCCGGCCCTCGTTATAGGGAAGAATCGTGGCCTGACTCAAATCCAATGTCTTGAGTTCATCCAGATTATCAGTGATAAACAGGAAGTCACGAGCGTCCATCGTACCCCTGAGCACCAGCGATGTTATCGCAGTGTTGCCATCAATGGCTGTCGCCAGACCGCCTGCAGTGTTATTGACGGTCAGCGCTTTGCTTGACAGCGCTGTAGCTGCAATGAGCAGCAGGAAAAACAGTTTACGCATCTTGCTTATGTCTTGTTGTTGGTGATATTTCTAGTTTTAACCTGCAAATGTACACATTTTTTGGCTGGTACAATGGGTTTTAACTATTTTTTTGCATTTCAAGCCATGGTGCTGAACCGCCTGCCCGAAACAGCGCCAGGCAAGATTTACTGTGGAGAAGCAGTTTAGGGCAAGCCGGCGGGAAGACCCGCACAGCGCCACCCCTGACAGTACCATATGCACAATGGCGGAACAGTTACGGCATGAAAAACCGAGGATGAATGCACAACAAACCGAGGGCAATCCCCATGCGGGGAATGCCCTCGAAATCTTTAGCTGATGGGTTCTAAGACCTGCCTTAGAGCTGGGGACCGGCGGCTACCAGAGCCTTGCCAGCCTCGTTGTCCTCATACTTCACGAAGTTCTTGATGAAGCGGCTTGCCAGATCCTTGGCCTTCTCTTCCCACTGTGCGGCATCGGCATAGGTGTCGCGGGGATCTAGGATACCGGTGTCAACGCCCTCGAGTTCGGTGGGCACTACCAGGTTGAAGTAAGGAATCGTCTTGGTGGGAGCCTTGTCGATACTGTGGTTGAGGATAGCGTCGATGATACCGCGGGTGTCGCGAATCGAGATACGCTTGCCGGTACCGTTCCAACCGGTGTTCACCAAGTAAGCCTTGGCGCCGCTCATTTCCATACGCTTCACGAGTTCCTCGGCATACTTCGTCGGGTGCAACTCCAGGAATGCCTGGCCGAAGCAAGCGCTGAAGGTGGGGGTAGGCTCGGTGATGCCGCGCTCGGTACCAGCGAGCTTGGCGGTGAAGCCGCTCAGGAAGTAGTACTTGGTCTGCTCCGAGTTGAGAATCGATACGGGAGGCAGCACGCCAAATGCATCAGCACTCAAGAAGATCACCTGCTTGGCAGCGGGAGCGTGGCTGATGGGGCGCACGATGTTCTTGATGTGGTAGATGGGATAGCTCACGCGGGTGTTCTCGGTCACGCTCTTGTCGGCGAAGTCGATCTTGCCCTCGGCGTCAACGGTGACATTCTCGAGCAGCGCGTCGCGGTGGATGGCGTTGTAGATGTCAGGCTCAGCGTCCTTGTCCAGGTTGATGACCTTGGCATAGCAGCCACCCTCGAAGTTGAAGATACCGTTGTCGTCCCAGCCGTGCTCGTCGTCGCCGATGAGTTTGCGCTTGGGGTCGGTGCTCAGGGTGGTCTTGCCGGTACCCGACAGACCGAAGAAAATGGCGGTGTTCTCGCCGTTCATGTCGCAGTTGGCCGAGCAATGCATGGCAGCAATGCCCTTCAACGGCAGGAAGTAGTTCATCATCGAGAACATACCCTTCTTCATCTCACCACCGTACCAGGTGTTGAGGATAACCTGCTCGTTGCTGGTCACATTGAAGACAACGGCAGTGTCGCTGTTCAGACCCAGCTCCTTGTAGTTGTCCACCTTGGCCTTGCTGGCGCAATATACGGTGAAGTCGGGCTCCTGGTCAAACTCTTCCTCGTTCTGGGGACGGATGAACATGTTGGTCACGAAGTGGGCCTGCCATGCTACCTCCATGATGAAACGCACCTTCATGCGGGTGTCCTTGTTGGCACCGCAGAAACCGTCAACGACAAACAGGCGCTTGCCGCTCAACTGCTTCACAGCGAGATCCTTGAGGGCAGCCCAGGTGGCCTCGGTCACGGGCTTGTTGTCATTGGGATAGCCGGGGGTGGTCCACCACACCTTGTCGTGGCTGTTGGCATCGTCAACAATGAATTTGTCCTTAGGCGAACGGCCGGTGTAAACGCCGGTCATCACATTGATGGCACCCAGTTCGGTCTCCTGACCCTTGTCATAGCCCTCGAGTCCGGGTTTCATCTCCTCGTTGAACATCACCTCATAACTGGGGTTGTAAAGTACCTCGGTAACACCAGTGATACCGTACTTCTCTGCTAAGATAGCCTTATCAAATTTAGCCATAATAAAACTTTAATTATAAATGTTTTAGAAATTTCCTATTTGAGTTTTGCGCCGCAAAATTACACAATAAATCATAACGGAGACCATTAATTAAAGAAAAATTTCCTTAATTGCTGCCTTATTAATTATTTTTAGCAGTTTCGCGGTCGATGGAACTATTGGTTGCCAGCGGATTTTGCGGATACTTACATCAGTAAAACTGGCCGACGGGCAGCCCGTTGAATCAGCAGCCGCCACAACCGCAGTCACAGCCGTCGCCGTGTTCGTGGCCACAGTCACCGCCGCCACACTCTTCACAGCCGCAGCCGCAACCATGGTGCTTGGGATTGAGCTCGTCGGGGGTGGCGTCACGCACGAGTTGCACATATCCGCTGTAGCGGACGGTTTCACCCGCCAACTGGTGGTTGAAGTCCATGAAGACCTTTTCGTCGGTCACCTTGATGACCTGACCCTCGATGCGCATACCCTCCTGGGTCATCATGGGGATGCGGGCACCCGGGCGCACATGCTCCTCGTCAAACTTGCCGTCGATGTGGAAAATCTCTTTCTCGAGTTCATAGACCAGTTCAGGGTTTTTCACGCCAAAGGCCTCCTCGGGCTTGAGGGTGAAGTCGAATTTCTCGCCTTGCTCCAGGCCCATGATGTGGTTCTGGAAGCCCTCGATGAGCGAGAGATCCATACCGAACACAAAGGCATCGGGATGCTCCTTATTGAACTTGAAAACACTTACCTGGCCCTCATCGTTGACCACAAAAATTTCATACACGAGTTCGACATATTTGCCGGCTTGAATTTTCTCCATTGATTGAATTAAAAAATTTAGTCGATTAATATTTTCGGCAAAGATAACAAATTATTTCGTTATATGTCGAGTTTTTAGCGTAACTTTGCGCCATCGATAAGATTTATAGAACATGATGACTGACAGATTTGACATGGTGGCCAAGACCTTCCTAGGACTGGAAGGTGTCCTCGCCGATGAGTTGCGCACACTGGGTGCCGAAGATGTAACCGAAGGAAACCGCGTGGTTTACTTCAAGGGAGACAAGGAAATGCTCTATAGAGCCAATTTCGCCTGCCGCACAGCCGTGCGTGTGCTCAAGCCATTCCTTACCCTGCGCTCCACGAGTGCCGATGACCTGTATGAGCAATTGAAAACATTTGACTGGGAGCAGCTGATGACCGTCAACACCACATTTGCCATCGATGCCACCGTCTATAGCGAAGACTTCACCAATTCGCGTTTTGTCACCTATCGTGTCAAGGATGCCATTGCCGACTTCTTCAACGAGAAACACGGCAAGCGCCCCAGCATCCGTCTCACCAACCCTGAAATCCGTTTTGATGTCCATATCTCGGGCAAGGAGGTCACACTGTCGCTTGACAGCAGCGGTGACCCGTTGTTCAAGCGCGGCTGGCGCACGGCACAGACCGACGCGCCCATCAACGAGGTGCTCGCTGCGGGCATCATCCTGCTGAGCGGCTGGAAAGGTGACACCGACCTGATTGACCCCATGTGCGGCTCGGGCACATTCCTGATCGAGGCTGCACTCATCGGTGCCAATATCGCTCCCGGTGTCTACCGCGACAACTACGCTTTCCAGCAGTGGCCCGACTATGACGCCGAGTTGTTTGATAAAATCTACAACGACGACAGCGCCGAGCGCGAATTCACCCACAAGATTTACGGTAGCGACATCGAGGGCAAAGCCATCGCCATCGCCCGTGCCAACATCAAGAGTGCCGGCCTCAACAAATACATCGAGCTGGAACGCCGCGACTTCAACGACATAGAGCTGGTGCCCGAGGGTGGCACACTCATCACCAACCCACCCTACGGCGAACGCCTGAATGTCGAGGACATCGACGAGTTCTACCGCAACCTGGGATTCAAGCTCAAGCACACCTTCCAGGGCTATAACGCTTGGCTCATCTGCTACGATAAGGAACAATACTTCAAAATCGGGCTGAAGCCCTCGGTGAAGTATGCCCTGAACAACGGCGGTCTGGACTGCGAGCTGCTGCAATATGTCATCTTTGACGGCAAATATGACCAGATGCGTGAGCGTGGCGAGCACATCCGCAACGAGGAATTCCGCGCCAGTGAGCGCAGCAAGGGTAATTACCATTCACGCCGTGACGCAGGGACCCGTGACGAGCAGCGCCCCCGTCACCGCGATGAGCGTCCTCGACGACATGATGATGACCGTCCCCGACGACATGATGATGATCGTCCCCGTCGCCGCTTTGACGATGACCGTCGCGAGGAGCGCCCCATCAGCGATGAGGAGCGCCAGCGCCGTGCCGCCGTTGCACGCGACCGCCGCATGATGGCTGATGTGGACAACCGCGACCGCAAGGGCCGCTATGACGATGACTTCGACCAGGAGTTCCGCCACACCTCCACCTTTGCCAAACGCATCCTGCGCGACCGCAAGCCCACCCTGAGTGCCGATAAGGAGGTGCCCATCATCCACGGCCGCCGCAAGAGTTGGAAACGCCGCGACCTGGACGAGCCCACCAACCAGGAACCCAAGGATAACCAAGACTAAGAAACATAAGACAAGAAAGACAAGAATAATCCCCGTCAGCGGAAAAGATGATTGTCTTTTTTGTCTTTCTTGTGTTCTGAATCCTGAGCAATGACGACAAGGGAACATATCAACGAGTACTTCAACGGACGGCCTTTCGCATTGTTGTGTGCTTTGGCACTCATGGCGATGTCGGCTGTCGCTCTGTCGTCGGGACTCCAACCGCCCACTGGCCAAAGCCCGGGTATCTTTTTCACCCTCAAGGATGAACTCATCGAGCGCGGACCGTTATCGGTAGTCATCAATGTGCTGAGCCTGTTGGCCACCGGCGGCATCATGCTGGCAGTGAACAAGGTATATAGCTTTGTGCGCTCGGTTACCCACCTGCTTGTCTCGGCCTTCTTCCTGCTGCAACTTGCCAACCCGTTGGGGCTGGCTTCCTTCAACGCGGGAACACTGCTGTGCCTTGTTACCGCCAACTCAATATTGCCGCTGTTTGCCTCTTATCAGGACCGCCACTCCCAGCGCAGCATATTCCTGATTTTCGCCATCATTGCCGCGGGCAGCATGTTCCACTATGCCTTCCTGGCTCTTATTCCCGCCTTTTGTCTGGGATTTCTCTATATGGGGGTGTTTAACATCAAGGGGTTGCTGGCAATGCTTTTTGGACTGGTGACACCGTTCTGGATTGTCCTCGGGCTGGGTATCGTGTCACTCGATGACTTCAACCCGCCCCAGGCCGCCGGCATATGGCACCTCATCGGGCAGCCGCAAATCAACCGCTTGCTCCTGCTGGCCCTGGCAACAGCCACGACAGGCATCATCCTTGCCGTGTCCAACCTGTTCACCATCATCAACTACAGGATGCAGACACGCGTCTATAATTACTTTTTTGTGGTTTTACTGGTGACCACGGTCATAGCCCTGTGTGTCAACTATCGTGATGTAGTGGTTTATCTGCCCCTGCTCAACCTCACTGTCGCCGTGCAGATTGCCCACGCCCACACCGTCAAGACCACTTTCCACAACCGTTATGTCCTGCTCCTGCTCTTTATCGCGGCATGCGCGGGATTTGGCGTTACCAACCTGTTGCTGCCATGAAAATCATTGTCGATAGCCACATTCCCAACATCCAGGGCACCATCGAGCCACGCGCCGAAGTCCTGTACCTGGAACCTGGCGACATCACCCGCGATGCCGTCAATGATGCCGATGCATTGATTGTGCGCACACGCACACGCTGCGACGCCACCCTGCTCGACAGCAGCCGCGTCAAGTTCATCGGCTCGGCGACCATCGGCACCGACCACATCGACCTGGACTACTGCGCCAGCCGCGGCATCACCGTGCGCAACGCCCCGGGCTGCAACGCTCCCGCTGTGGCACAATGGGTATTTGCCGCCATCAACGCATGGATGGAGCAACGCCACATCACATCAACCCAGGGGCTCACCCTGGGCATCGTCGGCGTGGGGCACATCGGCTCCATAGTCGCACGCTGGGGCCGCCAACTCGGCTTCACCGTACTGCTCAATGACCCGCCCAGGCAAGACAGCGAAGGCTCATCAAACGAACAATTCCTGTCGCTTGACGAGTTGCAGTGCCGTTGCGACATCATCACCTTCCACACCCCACTCACCCGTGACGGCCAGTGGCCCACATGGCACCTGTGTGACCGGGCGTTTCTCGACGGGCTGACCCGTTGCCGCCTGATTATCGATGCCGCCCGCGGTGCCATCGCCGACAATGCCGCCCTGCTCGGCTGGCACGGTGATGTGGCCCTCGACTGCTGGGAAAACGAGCCCAACATATCCCGTCTCCTGCTGGAAAAAGCCATCGTGGCAACCCCTCACATCGCGGGCTATAGCCTGCAGGGCAAACAGCGCGGCACCGCCATGATGCTCGAGGCATTGAACGACCTCTACGGCTGGGATATCCCCGTCCCCATGATTGACGCCCCCGCTACCGGTGCCCAAGATGTCACCCTTGCAGGCATCGCCGCCAGTTACGACATCATGGCCGACACCGCCCGCCTCAAGGCCGGCCCCGCCGCCTTTGAGTCGCTGCGCAACCACTACCCCCACCGCCCCGAATACCAGTAAAAATTCAAGCATCAGACCGCTATCGGGTGAAATGAGCATGAAAAAGTCATGCATCTTGTGTGACGGGCTATAAAAAATCACTATCTTTGCGGGTAATAATGACATCTTATTAATCACAAACTAATAACTATCACAATGAAGGACTTAAAAGGAACCAAGACCGAAAAGAACCTGATGGAAGCCTTTGCCGGCGAGTCACAGGCACGCAACAAGTACACCTACTACGCCTCCAAGGCCAAGAAAGACGGCTATGTGCAGATCGCTGCCATCTTTGAAGAGACCGCCAACCAGGAGAAAGAGCATGCCAAACTGTGGTTCAAGCACCTGCAGGGCGGTGCCGTGAAGGGTACCATCGAGAACCTGGAGGACGCCGCAGCCGGCGAGAACTTTGAGTGGACCGACATGTACAAGCGCATGGCCGAGGAAGCACGCGAGGAAGGTTTCATCGAAATCGCCGAGCAGATGGAGGGCGTTGCCGCCATCGAGAAACTGCACGAGGAGCGCTACCTGAAACTGCTGAACAACATCAAGCAGGACATCGTGTTCTCGCGCGACGGCGACACCATCTGGCAGTGCAGCAACTGCGGCCATGTGGTTATCGGCAAGAAGGCCCCCGAAATGTGCCCCGTGTGCAACCACCCGCGTGCCTACTTCCAGATCAAGGCCGAGAACTATTGATATTCTCAACCTGCACAAGACAAAAAAGAAGGAGCCATGATGCTCCTTCTTTTTTTGTCCTTATCAAGTATTGTTTACTTGCCCAACTCGTCGATTTGACGCTTGGCCCACTCTTTAGCCATGCGTACTGCCTCATCGGCCATCTCATTGAACAAGGTATCCATCTCATCAGGTACTTCGACGCCCATGATGCTGTCGGGCAACACATTGGGGGCTACAGCCTCTTCCTCCTGGTCGGCATCACCCGGACTGGCCGGTGAAGGGATAATGGCGTTTTTAGCCTCATAGTCATCCAGCATCTTGGCCCACAAAGCCTCGAGGTCTTCCTCATCAAAGGTGAACACATGACCAAAGATACCCAGGGAAACCATCTTATCCTTGGCATCACCGACACTGATGGTACCCACCGAACATACCATGTAGTTGTTCACATCCAGGTACTGAGAGATGGCCATATCGGTACCGTTGCCAGTGATCTGGGCTACAATCTTGCCGATGATATCACCCACCACCCCGCCGAAGCCCTCGGAGCCGGTGATTGAATTCAGGTTCTCTTGCACCTTGTCGCCCACCCAGTGCTTGGTCACCTCCTGGATGGCCTCCTCATGGGCCTTGCGGTCGGGACAGGTGAATACCATCGTACCGAACAGTACCGCTAAAATCAGTCCTGCAAGGAGCCATGGGGTGCAACCGCGTTTCTTAACGGGCTTGGCAGCCGGCACCTGGGGCGGTGCCTGATAGGCCTGGCTATAGGGCTGCTGAGCGGGCTGGGGCGGGTTATAGGGCTGCCCCGTTACCGCTTGATTCTCAGCATTGCGCGCAGCCTGCTGGGCGGCCTCAAACTCGGCGCGCTGGAGCACGGCCGTCAACTCGGGGACATCACCGGCCTGCTTCCATCCTTCCATGCCCTGTGCCCACACTTCGCTCTCGGGGTTAATCCCCTTCTGCGACAATTCCTCGACAGTGAACGGGCCATCCTGTCGCCCGCCAACATTCAAGTAGAATTCCATATTCGATGCTTTATTGATTACTAACCAGTTACATTAAGATATCCGTCTGAATAAAAGCAATACAAAAATCATACCAACTGCGCGCCACCGGGTGACTAGCCAAATGTGCGCTTGAGCCAGATGCTCATGAAGCGGTCATAGACAATGTAGCCGCGCGGCGTGCGGTAGACGATTTCCTTCTCGGTCAAGCCCCTCAATGCCGACTGCACGACACTGGCCGAGGGCAGATTGTGCTCCCTGATGAAACGACCACCCGTCGGCTCGGTGACTATGCCATCGCTGGCGATAGCCTTGAGCAAGTTGAACTGGTTGGACGACAGGAACTGCGCCAGACTCTCATACTGGGGCGACTTGGAATCGACCACATGGACAATCTCGCGATTCACATCCTTCATCGACTTGACATGCAGGCAGTTGTCATAGAGGCGATTGAGCACACTCTGGATGTACCAGGTGTGGCCATCAAAACAGTCATACAGCCCACTGAAAGCGTCATGGTCCAGACTGCCGCGCTTTTTCTCAAAGAAACGATTGGCAAAGTTGTAGTAGACCTCCTTGTCGAGCGGACTGAGGTCCATCATCTCGGTGCTCTGGAAGAAAGGACGCTGCGGCGAGCCAAACATCTCGGCCATCAAGCGGAACTTGCTGCCCGCAAAGATGAAATGTACACCCGTGGCAAACTGGATGTGGGAGCGCAGCAAGGCCTCGGTACCCGTTTCGGGATAGTTGGCTATCTGCTGGAACTCGTCGATGGCAATATAAATCTCACGGCGGCTGCTTGACAAGAGGTCAAAAATCTGCTGGATGGTCAACTGCGAGCGCGAGGGCTCCACGGTGATAGACATCTTGGGCATGCCCGTGAAGGGGTCATTGGTAAAGACCGGACGCAGACTGCTCAACACACTGGCGGTCTTCTGGAGAAACGACTTTTCTTTCCTGGCAAAACCATTGAAGACCACGGCACCGAACATCTCGGTAAAATCCTGCAGATTCTTAGTCGCAAAGATGTCCAGATAAAGGCATATGGCATGCTTGTTCTGTTGCTCAATCTGGTAAAAAAGGTTCTTAATAAGGCCCGTTTTACCTATTCTTCGCGGAGAAACAAGGGTAATATTACGCCCGTTCTCGAAGTGGTTGAGCATCAATTCAGTCTCCTGCTGGCGGTCGCAGAAGTATTCAGGACTTACATACCCCTGATTTACAAAAGGATTCTTGATTTTTATTGCCTGCTTCTTTGCCATAAATCGTTATCAGTAATCGATTATTAAATTTTAATAATGCAAATTACATAATTATTTTTGGATTACGCAAATATTTCAGGCATTTTTTTGAAGTGCCCGGCGCGCCAGGCTCTTGTCACTTGGCGTTGATGAAGTCCTGGAAGGCCTGCTTGTAACTGTCGCCGATGGGGATATAGACATCGCCAAAGACGATGCGGTTGCGTTCAATCTCGCGGATTTTGCTCTTCTGCACGATAAACGAGCGGTGCACCCTGATGAAGCGCGAGGCGGGCAGCATCTGCTCGATGGCCTTCATGTTCATCAGCGACAGGATGGGATGCGGTGACTGCTCGGTATAGATTTTCACATAGTCCTTCAGTCCCTCGATGTAGCGGATGTCGTCCAGGTCAATCTGCAGCAGTTTGTACTCGCTCTTGACAAAGATGCTGCGCGGTTCCTCCTCGGGGGCGGGTGCGGCGGCCTGGGTCTGCTGCTCGTTCTGCTGCACGAGTTGGAACCACTGCAGGGCCTTGTTGCTCGCCTCGAGGAAGTCAGCATAACTGATGGGCTTCAACAGGTAGTCCAGCGCATTGACGCGGAAGCCGTCAACGGCATACTGGTCGAAGGCCGTAGTGAACACGATGCGCGTGTTCTCGGGCACCATCTTGCTCAATTCCAGGCCGTTCAACTCGGGCATCTGGATATCGAGGAACAGCAGGTCGACAGGTTCCTCGACAATGCCATGCAGGGCATCGGTGGCGTTGCTGTACTTGCCGCACAGTTCCAGAAACGGTATCTTGTTCACATAACTCGCCAGCAACTCCACTGCCAGCGGCTCGTCATCGACTATGGCACACTTGATGATCATGATTCTTCTTTCTTGATGATGATTTTGGAATAATATTGTTTTCCGTCCTCGGTCTTGCCCTTTTCCCAGGTATAACGGTCGGGGTAGATGAGTTCCAGACGGCGGCCCACCTGCTCCAGGCCGATGCCCGAGCCGCTCTTGTCGTTCTCACGCTTGGGATAGCAGGTGTTGGTGATTTCGCAGGTGATGTCTCCGTTCACCTGATTCAGGTCAATTTTGATTTCGCCGGAGCCCTGTGGCGAGATGCCGTGCTTGAAGGCATTCTCGATGAGCGAGATGAAGATGAGGGGTGCCACGGGGGTGGAGTCGTTGGGCGCGACATTCAGGTTGGCGGCAATCTTTACATTGTCGGTCACGCGGATTTTCATCAACTCGATGTAGTTGCGCATAAAGTCTACCTCCTTGCACAGCGGCACGAAGTCCTGCTGGTTCTCATAGAGCACATGGCGCAGCAGCTTGCTCAACTCGCCCACGGCGGTCTGTGCCTTCTCCTGGTCAAAGGCGATGAGGGCATAAATGTTGTTGAGCGTGTTGAGCAGGAAATGGGGATTCAACTGGTTGCGCAGGTTGCTCAGCTCGGCCTCGGCACGGGCAGCCTCGGCCTCCTTGCGGGCCTCCTCGATGTGTTGCCAGCGACGATACATGCGCACAGCCACCGCCAGAGCGACACACAGCACCAGCCACACGACAAGATAGAAGTAGCGCGCCATGCGCAACGGGCCCTTACCCGGCGAATTGGGAACCTTTCTGGCCAGATCGGGCAGCCATTGCTGGCACATCATGTGCCACACATCGATGAAGAGCAGGCACAGCACCAATGCAAGCAGATTGACGAGAAGAAAACTCTTCCAGTCCCGCTTCTTGATCATGAAACGGGGCACTACCCACACATAGTTCAGATAGAAAATGAACATACAGGCCAATGGTCCCGCCAGGCCCCTGACAAACCGGTTCCATGCCATCGCCCATGTATCTTCAGAGCTATGGAAAAACAGGGGGGCAATGATAACTACCGCCCAGCACAGCAGGTGCAGAACCAGATAGCGGTATCCTGTCTTTTTTGTATCAAGTCCGTTACTCATGTCCTCAACATTTTTTACATATCGCAAAGATAATCAACGATTCACGACTTCACAAATATTATCGACAAAAAAAGGACTTTGTCTCGACGAATCACAAAAAAACTCACACCACGGAGGAGGAATCCCGTCATGGCGTGAGTTATCGAAAAATGAAACAGGTGTAATCTATTAGAGTCTTTCCTTCTCGCTGGCGCCTGCACCGGTGCCCTTGTACTTGCTCGGAGTGGCGTTGAACTTGTAGCGGACGGTGAATTCCACCTCGCGGACATCACGGCGCTGGGTCTGGCAGATGTTGCGCAAGCCGTAGCGCACCTTGTAATGCTCCTGCGAGTTGAGCAGGTTGTGCCCCGTCACCTGTATGGACAGGCGATCGTTCAGGAAGGTCTTGGTGGCGCCGATGTCGATATGATAGCGTGCAGAATCTGGAAATTGTTGCTGAACTGCACGAGGTAGAGCGGATTCTTGGGGGAGATGAAACCGATGGGTGACGGAATCTTGATCCACTCCTTGATCATGCCCAGCGTCAATGACGGCTGGTAGAGTCTGAAGCGGGGAGAGAAGGTGAGCATCACGCGCATGGCATCCTTGTGGTCCACATTCTCTTTAGTCATCAGGGTGGTGGCCTCACTGCCGGGTATCTCATGAGCCACATTGACAATCACGTCACGGTCGTGCTTGTAGGCCAGCATCAGGTTGACCCACTTGTACATCGCCATGAGCGACACCTCGTTGTTGATGGTGGGCTTGAGCAGGGGGTTGCCGCTGTCCCACGTGAAACGGTTGGCATAGGTGACGCTGTTTCGTAGTTGCCAATAGCCGGGACGTTTAATCTTCATCGCATAGTTCAGCATCAGTTGCACATTGCCCGCCCGTGCCACTAGGCCCACGCTGGGGAAGAAGTGGTGGTAATTGCGGCTCTGCTCGGCCATGTGTACGCCCTGGCTGTAGTAATCGGTGTTGACGTTCTCGTTGCGCAGGCCCACCTTCAACTGGCCGAAAGGCAGCGTGTGGCCGTACTCGGCAAAGAAGATGTAGTTGTGCTCCTTCTGCTCGGTAAAGGACGTGGGCACGACCTGCTCGGGGTTGATGTAGTCGTCGTTGCGGTGCGTGTGGTCATACTCGGTGCCCACCTGCAGGTTGCCTCCCCACAGGGACCATGAGAGGACGAGTTTGGCGGCCCACAGTTGGTTGCGAATCACGCTGGTGCTGGTCACCGTGCGGCTTTCCCACTCCTGGCTCACCTCGTCGTTGAACTGGCTCTTGCGTTCCTTGTGGAAGACGTAGTCGGTGTTGAAGTCAATCGAGGTTTTGCCCACCTTGCCGTTATAGTAGGCATTGAGGGTGTGGGGCATATTGAACTTGCTGGACATGTGCATACCATTTTCCAAATGGTCATAGAAGTCGCCGTTGGCCATGACGTCGGCGGTGAAGGTGCCGCGGCTACGGTTCAGGAAAAAGGCCTTGGTGTCGTAGCGGAATCCCATCGAGTGGTTGTCATTGAAGATATAGTTCATGCCCGCCGAGGTGTAAATAGAGTTGTCGTGGGTCTTGATGTCGGAATGCTCATTCATGCGCCATGTGGTGTCGGCTTGTACGTCAAAGACAAAGTCATCATTCTCCAGGTACCTGTCATCGTTATACCACACGCTTCCGAAAACGTCCAGCCCCCGATGACGGTAGTTCCAGTTCAGGCCCAGCGCCAGGTCGGGACCCTCTCCCACATATTGGCTGGCCTGGGCGTTGAAACTGAAGCCCTCGCCCTGTGGCCGCTTGGTCTTGATGAGGATGACCGACTCGACCGTGGCGTCATATTTTGCCCCTGGGTTGGTAATCAGTTCCACACTCTGGATGTCCTCGCTGCTGATCTGGTCCAGTTCGGTCTGGTTTTGGAGTTTGCGGCCGTTGACATAGATGAGCGGAGTGCCCTTGCCGAAGACCTCGATGCCGTCTTTTTTCTTCTGCACACCCGGCAGGTTCTCGAGCACGGCCTTGGCGGTGCCCACCTTGCTCAACAAGGTGTTCTCCACATCGGTCTTGAGGCCCTCGGTCGTCAACTTGAAGGCTGGGCGTTCACCCTTGACAACGACCTCGCCCAGCATGGCCGTTTCAGGCTCCAGAGCGATGGTGCCCATATCGGCGTTCTTGCCGACCAGCACCTGTGGCTTGTAGCCGAGGTAAGTGATTTTAATAACGGGTTGGGCGGCAATGCCCGTGAGCACAAAACGGCCGTCATCATCAGTCATTGTTCCTGCGACAAAAGCGCTGTCGCTGGCATTGAGCAGCACCACATTGGCAAACGGTGCCGGCGCCTGGGCCTCATCAACCACACGGCCCGTGAATGTGTCGGCTGCAACGGTCATCACGACCAGCAGTGCCATCATTAGTGTCAAAAAGTATCTTCTCATTTGTCTATAGGTTTTATTGAGTTATCATCTTACCGGTAGCAATAGTAACGTACCGTTTTCCCTATAGACACACACCAGAGGGTGAAAAGTTGCATCATCCACCCGATTTATATCCTTTTTCACACTTTAGGGTGTTAAAATGGCCGCGGCAGAACCACGACACGGGAGACCAGGCCTCGTGCTGCCACGGGCTTTATCATGGCCTCCTATACTAGTGCCCTAGTACCCGGCAATCAGGGGCTTTTATCGTCAGGGCTGAGGATATTGGGCATAAAAAAGGCGTTAGGTAGCGGGTGCCATCCTAACGCCTAAAATCATCTTAGGTCTTCAGATTCACTTGACTTCCTTGACCAGGTAAATCATGGTGGGGAAGTGGTCGCTGTAACCGTTCAGGAAGACACCACCCGAGAAGGTGCGCAGGGGATAACCCTGACGGTCGCCCTCGTTGCTGCGCAAGAACTTGCGGTTGAGCACCTCGGCACGCAAGTAGGTCAAGGTGGGCTTGTCCTTGCTATCGTAGTTGCGCAGGAAGTAGTCGGTGAAGATAATCTGGTCAAACAGGTTCCAGTTACCCTTGTATCCGAGGGTACCGATACCCCTGTTGAGGATGTTCCACCACGGATTGAAGCAGGTGCCGTCGCCCGGGCAGTCCTTTATCTCCTTTTTGGCACCGAGAGCCTCGCTACAACTCTTGTTCTGCGGGTCATCGTTCAAGTCACCCATGAAGATGATGCCCTGGTTGGGATCGTCACGCAGCAGGGAGTCCATCGTCTCGCGGGCCATGCGTCCGGCAGCCTCGCGCAGGTAACTTGACTGCTCCTCGCCACCCAGTCGCGAGGGCCAGTGGTTGACAATCACCGACACTTTCTCGCCGGCAAGCATACCGGTGACACACAACTGGTCACGGGAACGGAAATCGGGATAGTCGGGCAGGTACTTGTTAATCCTCTGGTTGGTGACATTCAACACCTTGAAGAACCTGGGATTGTACAGCAGACCCACATCCACACCGCGGCGGTCGGGACCGTCATGATGTACAATCTGGTAGTGGCGGTCCTTGAGTTCGGGCTGGCGCACGAGGTCCTGCAACACGGTGATGTTCTCAATCTCACTCACACCGATAAGCACGGGACCGACGGCAGGCGAGCCCTTGACCTCCATCTGAGCGATGGCATAGGCCATGTTGTGCTGTTTCTGCCAGTACTTGGTACCATTCCACTGACGGGCACCTTGGGGTGAGAATTCAAGGTCATAGACACCATTGTTGTTGATGGTGTCGAACAGGTTCTCCAGGTTGTAGAACATCACGCCATACATCGTGTACCGGCGGTCCTGATCCTGGTCTTGGCCCTGGGCCAGCACCGGCGACAGCGCCACCAGTGCAAGGGCCATGTATAATAACTTTTTCATAGTTCGTATCGTTTTTAGATGTTGTACTTCAAAATTTCAACCTTATGACCAGCGGTCAAGGCTAAAGTTTAAAGCAATTATCCTATGAATGATTATTCTGCAGCATCCCAATTAACATTCCAGATCGAGACGCGGTCACGCGTGTTGCCCGTAGCGTTGGACGGACACAGATTGGTGAACTCGATGGTGAAGTCGCCGTTGACCGAAACATTCTCCTCGAATGCGTAAGCGTTCTTCTGGGTCACATTGTCGTTGGAGATTGTCCAGGTCTTCACTACATTGCCGTTCTGCTTCACATCGACACGGAATTTGAGCACCTTGCCCGAGTAAGCGCAGCCATAGTTGAAGCGCAACTTGGTCATGCCACCCTTCAGGACGGGCGACTTGATGGTGCCCACGGTAGCGGTGCCGCCATTCATGGTCGGAGCCTTGGCATACTCGGTGCTGGAGCCCAGGGCGTAGCCGATGAATGCGAACACGGGGTTGCCGTCGGTAGCGCCACCCTCAAGCAGCGTGCAGTTGCTGGCTACCCAACCCTTGGTCGAGGTGTAGGTGCCCAGCGTGGTGGTGCGGGCAGGCATCGTCTCGAAGTCGGACGAGGTGTCCAGCTTGGGGGCGAGACCGAAGGTCACATCGTCAACACACCAGGTGGCATAGTTGGCATCCTGGGTAGCATAGAAGCGGAAGCCGATGTAGTAGCAACCGTCGGCCCACTGGCTCAGGTCAACCTCGCCAGACTCCTTCCAGTCACTGTAGACGGGCGTGCCGCCAGTGGGAGTGGCGATAGCGGGATTCAGTTTCACCTTGACAGAAGCCGTACTCGGGTCGCGGGAATCGAGGATGTAAACCTCAAAGTGGCTGGTCGTGCTGCCGTAGCCGGCCACCTGGGTGCGGAAGGTCAGGATCTTGCTTGCGGCATTCTGGATGTCCAGATAGGGCGTGATGAGCCAAGCATCAAAGGGAGGATTGGTGCCCTTGTAACCCGTCATGGCGGCGTAACCGTTACCAGTCTGTGTGAATACCGTCTGGTACCATGACTTGTCACCGGAAACCGTTACATTGTACCAAGCCTCGGGCAGCGCGGTGTCAAAGCCCTCTTCCAGCATGAGGATGGGCACCTCGGGACGCTCATAAGCATCCAGCGGATTCAGGCCAGCCTTGCCCATGAAGGAAACGAACGGACCTTTCACCATAATCGGTTTCTTGTACAATGCAGGATAAGCCTTGAGGCTGAGTTCTTCCCTGGCCTTGGACCCCTGGGGCAGCGGGATGATTAAGCACTTGTTGATATCGGTGCAGTTGGGATCATCGGCAATCACGATGGTGTTGTCGAGCGTGGTGGGAGCCTTCCACTCGATGTCGGCATTGCCGCTGACGGTGGTCACCTCGGGACCTACAGCACCCACGATATAGCCGGATACCCAACCCTTGGCGCCGCTATTCTGTGCCTCGACAGCCTCGAGGGTCGTGTAGGGATTGCTATGGGTACCCTTACCGCCGCCACCAATCACATCGTTGGCATCGCGCAGGTAGAACTGCCAGGTGCCCGACGAGTTCTGACGGGTAGCGTAGAAACTGAGCAGACCCACAACATCAACATCACCCTCGGGGAGGGTATCGGCACGGAAGTCGGCATAGTTGCTGTTGCGCACGATGAGCTGGTTGCCGTCCTCGTCGGCGATGGTGCGGTTGGTCGTTGCACTGGCCTCGGCATAGGTGGTTTTACCATTGGCCTCGGTGAAGTGTACACCGCTGATGCGCACGAGTCGGCCCTGATACTTGAGCAGCGTCTCGGCATCGGTCTTGCCCTGGAAGTCGCTAATGCTGACATCAAGGGTATCAATCTTGCTCAGGTTGGGAAGGCCGTTGAGTTCTACCATCGACTCCCACATGGCCTGGGGCAGGAAGGTTGCCTCCCACACGCTGCCGCTGGCATACCATGCGGGATAACCCAACTGCTGCTGGCCATTGTACTTGCCCACGAAGTAATCCTTCATCGGGATTACGATTTCCTGGCCGAGGCGGTAGTTGTTGTACAGGCTGTTCTGGTTGATCGAGATGTTGATGCCAGAGCCCGACTCGTCCATGATGTACAACGACTTGTAGATGTTGCCGCTCTCGTCACTACTGGTCACCCAACCGTGGATGACGATGTCTTCCTTGACGGTGTCAATGTAGTTGACAGCGTCCTGCCAATACTTGGCCTTGAATTCAGCGATGGTCATGTTGGGGGTGTGCTCGGCGGTGGGAATCACCATGGGCGGCTGGTCAAACTCATCATTGCAAGCAGCGGTGAACACCAACAGAAGCATCAGGCTGAGATAATAATTAAAACGTTTCATAGTGGTTGTATTGTTTGTTTTATTAATATCTGGTTGATTGTTGAAATTGATGATTGATTAGAACTTCAGACCCAAGTTCAGGAACATCTTGAAGCCCTGTCCATAGTAGTACTTGTTGGGGAACTTGTTGGCGGTGTTGGTGATATCCTTGGTGTCGATACGACCCTGCTGGTAACCACCCGTCTGGATGTTCCTGTTGTCAAGAATGTTGTTCAAGTTCAGGTTGATGTTGAACGATGCCGTGCGGTTGATGTAAATCACATGGCCGATGCTGGCATTGATGACCAGGGCCTCGTTGAGCTTCTCCTGCTGGGTGATGTCCTTGATCATCTGCTGGAGGTGCTCTTCGCTATTAGCCATCGTGTACAGGGTGGGCATCTCGACATGGCGCACAGGCGAGATGCTCACATAGGAGCGGTTCATCCAAGCGCCATTCAATTCAACAAACCACTGCTTGGGGCCAGCCCAGTTGAATGCCAGCATGTAGCACTCCTGGGGCGAGCCAGCCACATAGAAGTTCTTCAGATAAACCATCTCGGTGACATCTTCCTGCACACCGTTTTCGTAACTGCGGGTGCCGATGGGACGGTTCTTGTACTGGTAGCGGGCAATGTTGGCAGCGGCACTCATGGTGAGCGAGGGCGAGAGCTTGTAACTCAAGCCCACCTCGACACCCTTGTACTGCTTGTGGACGCCCGTGAGCGCGAAGTTACAGAAAGTGCTGTACTGGTCGTCATAGAATGCCGTGCGCTCGGTGTTGTCACGCTGGTCGGTAAAGAATACGGTCACGATGCTCTTGAAGTTGCGGAAGTTCATCGCATAGCTCAGGTCGGCCGAGAAGGTCTTCTCCACCTTGAGGTCGATGACATCGTCCTTGGTGCGCGACGAGATGTAGGCGTCATAGGGGCGCGGGGCCTCGGTGCCATAGAAGGCATGGCCCGTGAAACTGTTGCGGCCATCCAGTTTGAAGGTGATACCGGCCTTGGCGCCATAGGTCAAGAAGCGGTGGGTGTCACCCTTGCCGTAGGAGTTCTCGGGAGCACGGCCGTTGCGCATCTTACCATCGCGCTGGAACTGGAAGTACTCACCCTTGACACTGGCAAACATTTCCCACTTGGCCAGATTCAGCACCCACTGGTGCCACAACTGCGCCTTGAGGGTGAGGATATCGTAGTCGTAACCGAAACGGTCACCCTTGCCCACCTTGGCATTGGGGTTGTCCATATCGTTCTGGGCCATGTCGGGATTCTCGGGGAAGTCGCGCTCGCTGAAGTTGTCGATATCGAGCCAGTAGCGTCCGCCCAGCAGGTCCTTGATGGTCTTGTAGTAGGACGACAAGGTGTAGTTGGCATTGGCGCCGGTCTGCATGGTCAACTGGTTGGAGAAGCGCATGTTGAGTACCGACGAGAGCGTGAAACTCGACTGGTTGCTGTGGCGTTTCTCAAGGATGTAGGTCGAACCCTTCTCCACACCCGTCTCGTCGGCCTCAAGGTTATTCAGATAGTTAGTCTGATAGAGGTTGTCCCAACGAATCTGGGTATAATCGCTCTCACTGTGCCAACGGTCGTAATAGAGGTCAAACGCCTCGGAATTCACATCATAATATGACGGCAGGTAGCGGTAATAGTCGGGACGCGGGTCGGCAGCCTTGTGCCAGTTGAGCGCAGCCTTGCTGTAGAACGACTTGTGATAGGCTAAACCCGTGTTCAACGAAACATGGTCGTTGGGTTTCCACAGCCAGTTCAGGATAGCGGTGGGGTCAAAGGATTCAACCACCTTGGAGTTGCGTTTCTTGCCCTCCTGCCAGCCCCAGTCAGGACTGTACATGTTGCTGCCCACCAGTCGGCCACATTCCTCATAGATGGCCGAATTGGCCGCGCGCTTGGTCGGAGCTCCAAAGGTCGTCAGCGTCAGCGAGTGCTGCGGATTGAAAACCTTCTGCAGCGCCAGGAAGTAGCCCCAGCTGTTGTAGAACGAACCGGGATACACACCCTCGTCGGCATAGCGGGCCACCGCCGAAACGGTCATTGCCCAGCCGTGCTTGTTCAGGCCGGTGGCATGAGTCACCATGCCACGCCAGCGGTAGTTACCGTTAGTGTAGGCAAGACTCAAACGAGTGCCGGGTGCATAGTCGGCAGCAAAGGTCTTGATGTTGTTGGCACCGCCAATGCCACCAAAACCGTAGGAATTCTCCTCCAGGCCCATACCGATGGTCTTGTTCCTGAAGGCCTGGTTCATACCGCCGGTCATCGAGTAGTTGAACGAGAAGCGGATTGCATCATTGAACGGAATGCCGTTGATGTAGGTCTCGGTCTTCTGGTTCTCGTAACCACGGATGCGGAAACGGGCAGTGCTGAAGGTGTAACTCGAGGCCTGATAGAAGGGGTTGTCGGTCGCACCGCTCAACAGCGCAATCTCCTGGGTATTCCCTTCTTCGTCCTCAAGTTGCGACTCCGACAGCGCCATGTCGGCCATGGCATTGCGGAACTCAAGCGCCTGGGCGCTCTCAAAGGATACAGGTTCAATCCTGATGCCGCCCATGTTCTCCACGATGCCGTTGGCAATGATGATGTCTTGTGACCAATCATTGTAGCCATAAGCGAGAATCAGCAGTTGGTCGGGACCGGGGGCGGCATCATCGATGACGAAAATACCCTCCGAGTCCGTCGTTGCTGCATTGCCTTGATGGTCAAGGATTACGGTCGCCCCTACAACGGGCAACCCGCTTTTGGCATCAAACACTGCGCCTTGCACACCCTGACGCTGCGCCAGCATCGGCAAGGTGGCAAAGAGTGCTAATAGCAAAAACAGTTTAAGTCTCATAGATTACAATAGTATTTAAAGTTAATTACATTAGCTGTACAGAAAGTCTCCCTTATTTTAAGTTAATTTAATATAAGGTTATGCGTCGCTGCCGTTGTGGCAGGTATTGATTTGTCAAAAGTACAGGTTTTTTTCTGATTTGCCAAAGAAAAAAACCGCTTTTTGTGCTCATGACAACATTGTGCCGATGATGCTATACCACCCCGGCGGCAATCACTCTTTCTTGTCCTTCTTCCAATAGTCGTTATACATCTTGATGCCAAAGACGATGGCACTTGAGGTGGTGGTGATGACATTGGTGATGAGCAGAGGCCAGTTCTTGAGCAAGAAACCCTGGATGGCAAAGAAGAGGCCACCCACTCCCATCATCAGGAAGGTGGGCAGGGCTATCCCTTCGGTGTCATGGGTGCGGATGGTGTAAATTGCCTGAGGCATGTAGCCCAGCACCATGCAGATCGACGCAGCGTAACCGACGATGTCGGTCAAGTTGTTGGTAATGAAATCAGACATGATAGAGAAACATTTATAGTAATTAAAAAACAAAATGGGACCCGATTTCCGGGTCCCACATAGTCACATATTCTTCTTAGCGTTATGGAAGTTCTTGAACAGAAAAGGCACAGAGAAAAGCAGCGATTGACGCATAAAAGTTTGCGATATTTTACAACGGACAAACATCTTTGCTCTGAATTTGGCTGCGAAGGTACAACTATTTGGTTATATAGCGGTTAGCCCTTTCTGAATTTAACCTATTTTAATATTTACTTCAGTCCGCACTCGCGCATGAGCTCCTCGACAGCGGCCTTGAGTTGCAGGTCTTCGCCGTTGATAACGGTCTCGGGATTGTTGGCAATCTTGATGTCGGGCTCGAGTTGGGTGTTCTCGAGGTAGTTGCCCTCGGGCAGCAGGTAGCCGATGATGGGAATACCGAAGATGAGCGACGAGTCCTGCAGGCGCTCCCACGACACACTGGTCATGGTACCGGGAACGGGCATGCCGACGAGTTTGCCCAACTTGTCATGGCTGTACACCCAGGGGGTACCGTGTGCGTTGCTATAGTTGGCCTCACACTGCAGCATGATGCTGGGCTTGTTCCAGCGGCGGCTGGGCATGTCGCAAGCCTCGCGTCCGCGCACGACCTGTGTGAAGTACTTCTGGCCGCTGAACAGGACCTCGATGTCCTCGTGCAGGCGACCGCCACCGTTGAAGCGGGTGTCGATGACGATGCCGGCGCACTTGTTGTATTTACCCAGCACATCGCTGTAGATGTCGCGGTAACTGGCGTCGTTCATCGACTCCAGGTGCACATAGCCCAGGCGTCCGCCCGACAGGCTGTCCACGATGTGGGCGTTGCGTTTTACCCAGCGCTTGTACATCAGGTCGCCCAGGTCGCCCTTGCTGATGGGCTTGGTCACCTCTTCCCAGCGCTTGCCGGTCTTGGGGTTGTAGAGCGAGAGCAGGGTCTTCTTGCCAGCCTGGCCGTTGAGCAGTTCGGTATAGTCGTTCTCCTCGTCGATGGCCACGCCGTTGATCTTCTCGAGGATGGTGCCGGGCTT
>ONYP01000138.1 GCA_900322135.1 uncultured Prevotellaceae bacterium | reverse complement strand
GGCACCTCCCAGACCGTCCTCGGAGTAGGCGAGAGCCAGATGCGGGGTTTCAAAGAGTTCGTTGGGCTCGAGCACATATTCTGACGACATGGGGTCGATGCCGGCGTAGAACTGGTGCTGGCGATGGCCTGTAGTGTTGATGCGGAGTTCGTAGTTGCCGCTCCAGCACAGGATGGCAGCAATGACGCGGCCCGTGTTCTCCTGCGGTTCACCGTCGAGCGAAATCATCAGCTCGGGAGCGTCCATGTGCGAGTTGCGGGCGCCGTCGGTATTGCGGATGGTCTTCAGGCCTTGGGTAAGCGGTTCGGTCGTGGGTTCGGTCTCGGCTGCCCAGTTGCCGTGCAGGTGGCTGATCCAAACATCGCCCTGGCGCAGTGTCAAGTGGCCGGAATCGAAGCGCTTGAGCGTGATGGCACGCTTCTCCTTGTGGGAGATTTCAGTCCAGGTCTCAATCACATCCACATTTTTGTAGGCTTTATAGAACACTTTCACGGTGAAGGGCAGCAGTTTGTCGGTCATCGTGAAAATGTGAAGTTGCGAGCGGTCGTCGCTGCTCGTCTCGTAGTTGGTGACCTTGAGCTCAAGGTTCAGGTCGCCGTCGGCATGCTGCACCTGAATGGCAGGCAGTTGGATGGCGTCCACGGTGCCGAATGCGGGCAATGCCGAGAAGTTGAGGTCGGCACCGCCGTCACGCAGTTGCTGCAGTGTGGCGCTCTTGTTGCCATAGTAGCCCATGCGCAGGTCGCCGCCCTCATAGGCATGCAGCACCAACTGGGTGTTGGGCGTTTGCACTGCAACTTCGCCCTGCCAAGCACTCATCGTGCCGCAGCCCAGGGACATCACCGCTGCAAGGATAAGAGAGAATCTTTTCATCGTCTTGATATCATTTAATGTTGTTCAACTATCCAATTAAGATTCAAGTTTTTAAAGGGGCAAAGCTACTTTAAAACCTTGAGGTTTACAGTAAGTAAGAGTTTAGAGAAATCTGACATTAACTGCAGTAGTGAAAAAATCAATAAATTTCGAAGAAATTTTCTTCTCTAAACTCTAAACTTTAACCTCTAACCTTCAAGTTCTGAAGTGTTAAACACTTCAGAATTGAATTAAGAGATTATCCCATGACGACCTCGACAATGTGCTTGCCGGGTTGTGCGGGCACGACTGCGCCCTCGACCGGCATGCCGTCAACGGTCATCTTGGCAACGCCCTTGCTCACGCCATTGGGGTTGCTCACATGGATTTCATATTCCGCACCGCGGAAGCGCCTGGTCACCATGTAGTCGTGCGCTGTCTTGGGCAGACACGGGTCGATGAGCAGACCATCATAGTGCGGCTTGATGCCAAGGATGAATTCCGACACGGTGTACCACATCCACGCTGCGGTACCCGTGAGCCATGAGTTCTTGCCCTCACCGGGACGGTAGGCGTCCTTGCCTGCCACCATCTGGCAGTTAACATAGGGCTCGACTTTGTGCAGCGTCTGGCGGTCCTCCTCGACATAGCTGGGCAGGATCTTCTTGTAGTGGCTCCAAGCGTCATCGCCGCGGGCAGCCACCGTCTCGCCGATGATGACCCAAGGATTGTTGTGGCAGAAGATGCCCGCATTCTCCTTGTAGCCTTCGGGATAGGAACTGATTTCACCCATCTCGACATGATAGGTGGTAAAGGCCGGATTGTTGAGCACGATGCCGTGTTCGCATTCCAGGCGTTCTTTCACCGAGTCGAGCGAACGCTCCACGAGTCCTTCTTCCAGACCGATGCCCGCCATGGTGCACCAGCCCTGTGACTCGATGAAGATTTTGCCTTCCTCGCACTCGTCGCTGCCGATTTTGTTGCCATAGAAGTCATAGGCACGCAGATACCATTCTCCGTCCCAGCCATGGGCCTTGACGGCATTGACCATCTCGTCGACATGCTGCTGGGCACGGGCGGCCTCGGCAGCAAAATCGGTATCTTTGAGATGTTGCATTGTCTGGATGTGGTCAGGCAGAATCTTGCAGAGTTCGACATAGTCTTTGCCTGTCACGACAAACAGGCCAGCAATCATCACCGACTCGGCTTGCGAGCCCTCGGTCTTGTTCTCGGTGGTCTGGAAACTCTCGTTGGGGTCCCAGGAGAAGCAGTTCAGGTTCAGGCAGTCGTTCCAGTCGGCACGGCCGATGAGGGGCAGACGGTGCGGCCCCAGGTTATTGACCACATGGTTGAATGAGACCTGCAGGTGCTCAAACAGCGTGACCTCGGTGCCCGGCTGGTTGTCAAACGGAACCATCTCGTCAAGAATCGAGAAGTCGCCCGTTTCTTTGATATAGGCCACGGTGCCGAAGATGAGCCAGCAGGGGTCATCATTGAAGCCGCCGCCGATGTCGTTGTTGCCGCGCTTGGTCAATGGC
>ONYP01000058.1 GCA_900322135.1 uncultured Prevotellaceae bacterium | reverse complement strand
GCCACATCATGTGTAGAGGATAAAGTGTATGAGGGACCGTCAAAGATTGAGTCCGTCTCGATGATGCCCGAGGCTCCCACCTCGTTTGACGATGTTGTGATTACTGTTACGGTCTCTGGTCTGCAAGGCGTTAAGAGCGCTACATTGAATTATACCGCTGGAACAGAGAAAGCCAGCCTGCCGATGAGCCCTATAAGCGACGCTAATGCTTATGGCAGAACTAATGCCTATGGCGCTACCATTCCCGCTCAGCCCGACGGCACCAAGGTGACCTATACCGTTACCATCGTTAATGATGCAGACTACACCACTGTTTCACCCGAGAAGGAATACACTGTGGGCGACAAGCCTTCGGACTTTACCAAACTTGTACTGAATGAGCTTTTTGCCGCCGCCGATGCTGACGAAGGAAAGTACATTGAGCTGTACAACAATGGCGATGATCCCATCAAGTTGAAAGACGTTGTCATCAAGAAGGATGAGACAGAATCATGGCGCGGTCTGGCCGAGGATGTCATCATGGGTCACAGTTATTACACCATTGTGGGTGCCAAGGGAACCACCCCGCATGGTCTGAGCAGCGGTTTCTCTAACAAGAAGAGCGTGCTCATCGAGATTTATGACCCCAACAACAACCTGATTGACAAATTCCAGCGCGGCGAGAAGGAAGACGCTTGGGGTAACCAGTCTCTGGCCAAGGTGACGGGTTCGTGGAGCCGCTGTCCCAACGGCACGGGTAAGTTCATGATTACCGAGGAAACCACCCTGGGCGCCAAGAATCCCGACACCGGCGTCGAGGATCCCACTGTAGTACAGTAATTCAAGTTTCACACTGTGAAACTTGAAGTTTAGAGTTTAGAGTTTAGGGTTTAGAGTTTAGAGTTTAGAGTCTGAAGTTTAGAGTCTGTCTCGATGTTTCTACCGCTAGCGACCATCTGCCCTAAACGACGAGATATTATCACTTAACCATAAATCAAAGAATCAAACCAAGAAAACAAATGGCAAAAGAAGAATTGAAGATTGGCGAAATCTCAAAACCCCGTTTTGAGTTCCGCAGTTTCGGACGCTGTTTCTGTGAGGCTGCCAAGCGTATGGCACGCCTGAGTACCCCCGTTCCCGAGAAAGTGTGGGAGCGCCACAGCAGCGAGACCTATATCGTTAGCCGCACCAACGATGTGAACAACACCAAGATCCGCAATGGCAAGATGGACATCAAGACCTATGTGCAGACTGTTGACGGCCTGGAGCAGTGGAATCCCCTGATGAAGGGCGAATTCCCCATCTCGGCCCAAGTGCTGCGCGACGAGGTCTTCCCCGCCTTCAAGGTTGACGGGATGCCCGAACTCACCAAGGATACCTATACCCTGGAGGAGTTCCTGGCCATGATTGACGCCCATCCCGACCTGCAAGCCGTGAGTGTGGAGAAAATCCGCTATGGCTACATGGTCAATGACACCATCTGCGAGACCGGTGATGTCTACATCAACGGCGCGCTGGTCAAGACCATCAACTCCGAGTCCACCGAGGTCGAGGACATCAAGAAGACCCTGGCCGAAGTGGGCCTTGAGGGTGTCGAGAACATCAACTACCTGCAGGCCATCAAGCGTGTCATCGGTATGATTAACAAACCCTTAGCAAACTAAACGGATATGGCAAAAGAAATCGAAAGAAAATTCTTGGTGAAAGGTGATTTCAAGCCCGAGGCTTTCAAGGCTACCCGCATCACCCAGGGCTATCTGAGTTCAGTACCCGAGCGCACGGTGCGTGTCCGTGTCAAGGGCGACAAGGGTTTCATCACCATCAAGGGCATCGGCAACGCCAGCGGTGCCAGCCGCTATGAGTGGGAGAAGGAGATTCCTGTCGAGGAAGTCAAGGAACTGCTGCTCATCTGCGAGCCCGGTGTGATTGACAAGACGCGTTACCTGGTCAAGGCCGGCGAGTACACCTTTGAGGTTGATGAGTTCTACGGCGACAACGAGGGTCTCATCGTCGCCGAGGTGGAACTGCCCGACGAGAACGCCGCCTTTGAGCGCCCCGCATGGCTGGGCGAGGAGGTCACCGGCGACGCCCGCTACTACAATTCCATGCTCATGAAGAATCCCTTCAAGACCTGGAAATAATGATTTAAGCGATTGATTCAAGGGGCACACATGCGACAGCCCGTCATGTTGTGCCCCTTTTTTTCCAACTAAACTGAAGACCAAAATGGCTGAGGAACAGAACGCCCAGCAGGCCTTTGACCCGCTGGACATGAACAACTACCGGATTGAAAAACTGCCCAAGATGCAGAAATCCGGGTTTGAGAAGATATTACAGCGCATAGGTGCGCCGTTGGCCATCTTGGCCTTTGTCATCCTCTACTGGGTGGCCGACATCCCGTTCATCAATCAGATAGACACCAACAAAGAGACCACCGAACTCACCGAGTCGGCGATGAAGCGCTATGAGCAGATCGAGGCCGACCAACTCAAGACGATGAAGACGGCCGACGGCGAGCAACTCAAGGCCGAAAACCTCAATGAGCAGCAACAGTCCCAACTCGCCGAGGCCTCTCACAAAAAGTTTGTGCGCATCAACTATGCGATGCTGGCAGTGTTTGTTGCGGCGATTATCCTGTGGATATCGGAGGCCATCCCCAATTACCTGACCTCGCTCATCGTCATCTTGTCGATTGTGCTTACGGGCATCACGACCGACAAGACGGCCTATGCCCAGTTGGGCCATCCCGTGATGTGGCTCAACATCCTGTCGTTCATCCTCGCCAGCATGCTGGTCAAGACGCAGGTCGCCAAGCGGTTTGCCATCTGGTTTGTGCTCAAGTTCGGCAAAAACGCCAGCGGCATCATGATCAGTTTTATCGTCATTAACCTGGTGCTCTCGGCATTCATCTCGGCGACGACAGCCAAAGCCGCCATCCTGCTGCCCATCTTCATGGTTATCGCAGCCATCTATGGCGCCACAGGCGGCAAGAACCGCAACAACTTCGGCCGCAACCTGATTCTGCAGAACCTGTTCCAAATCAACTTGGGTGCCAACTCGTTCCTGACCGGCTCGGGTGCTACGCTGCTTGCCGGTTCCATCATCGCCGGAGCGATGGGGTGGGGCGCATTCAGTTATCAGGACTGGTTCAAGGCTGCCTTCCCGATGAACCTGCTGCTGATTCTCATCGCCTGGTTTGTGGGCTCCAAGATTTACTTCCCGTTGAAGAAAGAGGAGCGTGTGCCGCAGATTGAGGGCGGTATGGACCGCCTGCGTGACGAACTCAAGAAACTGGGCAAGATGAAGGCCGAGGAGTACAAGGCCATCGCCATCTTTGTCGTCGTGCTGCTGCTGTGGGCGACCGACAAGCAGCACGGCATCAACCAGACGGCTGTGGCGTTCATGGGCGCTGTGGTGGCCCTGTTGCCTGGCATCGGCATTGTCAAGTGGAATGATGTGGACATCCCCTGGCACCTGTTGCTGTTCTCGGCGGGTGCCTACACGCTGGGTGCCGGCCTTGATGCCACGGGCCTGTCGGGCACGCTGGTCGACGCATTGTTCACCAGCCTGGGCATCACCCAGTCCACCCCGTTCTGGACAATATACCTGATATTGACGGCGGGCATCCTCTTGTTCTCGCTCGTCTTTGAGTCCAAGACGATGCTCACGCTCATCTTCATCCCCATCGCCATCGGCGTGGCGCAGAAGAACGGCTATCCCATCATGAGCCTGGCCTTCCCCGTCGCCTTGCTGGTGGGCCATGTCTATGTGCTGCCGTTCAACAGCAAGCCGGCGGCGTTGCTCTACACCACCAACCAGTACAGTTGGAGCGACACCTTCAAGTTCGGTATCACGATGATGTTCATCAGTTGGATTATGATTATCGTCTGGGGCGAGACCGTGCTGCGCTGGTTTGGCTACACCAGCGGAGTGTTCTTCTAGCACGCCGTCAGGCCGCTTTCAAGACAAAAAGGCAGCCCCGAGGAATTTCCTCAGGGCTGTCACTGTTTTCTTATCATTTGTAATGATGTGTCAATACTCGTCAGGGTCAAAGAAGAAGTCGTCGTCGTTGGTCGGATAGTCGGGCCAGATGTCCTCGATGGACTCGTAGGTATCGCCTTCGTCTTCTATCTCCTGCAGGTTTTCGATCACTTCGAGAGGTGCGCCACTGCGCACGGCATAATCGATGAGTTCAGCCTTGGTTGCGGGCCAGGGAGCATCCTCGAGTTTTGTTGCCAATTCAAGTGTCCAATACATAGTTTTTTCTAGTTGTGCTTTTTATGAAAATATCCTGTTTTTTTTAAAATTGCGCAAAGGTAATATAATTTTTGATATACGATTGTTTTTTGCGGATTATTTTTCAATTTCAGGCATCTTTGTCCCAATAAATCTCCTCTACCTGGTTCTGGATATTGTTATATCTTCCAAAAACGAAGAAGAAATCACTCAAGCGGTTGAGGTATTCGAGCACGAGCGGATTGACGGGTGCGGTCCTGTTCAGGGTCACCACGCGGCGCTCGGCACGGCGGGTGATGGTGCGGCAGCGGTCGGCCTGTGCCGACAGGCGGGTTCCGCCAGGGAGGACGAATCCTGTCATGGGAGGCAGTTCCTCGTTCATCTCGTCCATCATCTTTTCCAGGGCTTTGACATCATCCTGGGTGAGCCCATACAGGGTTGCGTCCTCGCGGTCGTTGGCCAGATAGGCGCCGATGTTGAACAGTTTGTTCTGGGCTTTGCGCAGCAAGGCGATGACATCTTGGTCATCGAGTTTGGTGCTGTGCAGCAGCACGCCGATATTGGAATTCAACTCATCGACGGTGCCGTAGGCTTCGACGCGCACATCGTCTTTACTCACGCGGTTACCGCTCACCAGCGATGTCATTCCGGCATCGCCTGTGCGGGTGTATACTTTAGTAATCATAGTGTTGTATATTATTGTATGGTTATTATTGTTGATGAATCATATTAAAGATAACGGGCAAATTCCGCCAATGTTATATCACTAGCAAGAAACATGCCATTGTAAAAATGTCAGTATCTTTTTTTTCCCGTTTTTCTTCCCTTTACAGCAACAGGGCGGCGGCAAGGGCAATGACTGCGATGGCTGTGAGGCCCATCAGCAGGGTCATGAGCGTCATGGTGCGGTAGCCGTCGCGGGCCTTGATGCCGCCGAAACCCGTTACGACCCAGAAGTAACTGTCGTTGGCGTGTGACACGGTCATGGCACCGGCGCCGATGGCCATCACCACCAGGGCGGCAGCCAGCGGACTGGTGAAGCCCAGCGCGTTCATCATCGAGCCCGAGTCGCTGAACAGGCCCATCATGCTCGCCGTGGTCGTGATGGCCACGGTCGATGAACCCTGGGCCGACTTCAGGATGGCGGCGATGAGGAAGGGGAACACCACGCCAAGGGCTTTGAGCGCTTCGCCCGACTCCTTGATGATATCGACGAAGCCGCTGGCAACGACCACGGAGCCCAGCACACCACCAGCAGCGGTGATGAAGATGATGGGGCCTGCCGTCTTGAGCGACGACTGGGTGATGCCATAGAACAGGTCTGTCGTTTTGGCCTTCATCAGCAGCGGCAGGCAAGACAGCGTCGCGATTATCAGGGCGATGACAGGTTTGCCCAGGAAGGTGAGTGCGGCGGTGATGCCTTCGGGCATCGTTACCAGCGTGGCCACGCTTCCCAGTGCCATCAGCACGATGGGCAACAGGATGGGCAGCAGCGCCAGCGTTGCCCCGCAGTTCGGGCGCCGGCGCTCCGAGTTATCAGAGTTTTCCAAGCGCTCCGAGCCCTCTGTGTTCTCAGAGATCTCAGAGTTGCTGAATCTTCCAGAGAACCAGTAGGCGGGAATAAGCGACAAGAGCGAGATGACGGCACCCAGGCCGATGACCAGCAGCAGGTCGTTCTCGAGGCCCACCATGCCGGCGGCTGCCACGGGACCGGGTGTGGGCGGGATGAACACATGCGAGGCGAACAGACCCGCCGCCAGTGCGAGCATCAGCGGCACGGGTGAGTTGCCTGACCGCCGTGCCAGTGACTTGCCTATCGGGCTGACAAGCACAAAGCCGCTGTCACAGAACACCGGTATCGACACTATCCAGCCGATGAGCATCATCGCCAGGCGCGGATGTCGCTTGCCAACCACGCGCTCCACCGCACGGGCCAGAGCCACCGCACCGCCAGTGTGTTCCAGCACACTGCCAATCAGCGTGCCGAAGATGATCACCAGAGCAATGCCGCTGAACACGCCGCCGAACCCCTTGCCAATCACATCGGGGAGGTCGGTATAGGGCACGCCCAGCACCACAGCGAGCAATATCGCGGTGCCCAGTATCGCCAAGAACGGGTGGACCTTCCACCGCGCAATCGCCACCACCATCAGCACGATGGCAGCAGCAAATATCAGTAATGTACCTATTGTTGTCATAACCGCAAAGTTACGACATAAAATTCAGAGAATCAAAATTTAATAAACATGAATGACCGCTAATGATCATGGATTAAGATATTCACATCCCATTCATGGTCAATAAAGGAGCAGATCTTCAATGTTGTCCCGGTTGATGACGGTGAAATCAGCATCGGGATAGGCATTGCGGAACGACAACGGTGCTGAGGCTTTGCGTTTGGGGTTCCATTTTAACTCATAGGCATGAATCCTACCGTCTTTCTCTTCGATATAGTCAATCTCCTGTTTATTGGTATTTCGCCAGAACCAACTACTTGCATAGTCCATCAGGTACTCTTTGCGTTTCATCCGTTCGGCAATGGCATAATTCTCAAACAAGGCCCCAGCATCAGTGCGATTCTCGACTTGAGAGAAATTGCCTATTAAGGCGTTTCTGATTCCATTGTCATAGAAGTAGATTTTGCGGCTGTTTTTCAATTCGTTGCGCAGGTTGCGGCTGAATGTGCCCAAACGGAAGATGATATAAGCCTGCTCGAGAATAGAGATATAACTAGCCACGGTCTTGGCATCCAGTGCGCAGAGTTGTGACAACTCATTATAGGATACTTCGGCCCCTACCTGATAGGCTAAAGCCTGAAGCAATTTGGTCAGTTTTTCGGGTTTATGAATCCTATCGAATTCAAGAATGTCTTTATAGAGGTAACTTTCGGTCAATTCACGCAGTATCGCTACCTCCTTGCCTGGATGTGTCACCACATCGGGATAACTGCCATAAACCATGCGATGAGGTACCATTCGTTTTTCCTCCAGCAGATTGGTTTCGTTGACAAGTTCGGTGAATGAGAGGGGGAACAATTTGTACTCCCACTTGCGACCCGTGAGAGGTTCATTGATTTTGTTGGCCAGTTCAAACGACGAACTACCTGTAGCCATCAGTTGAACACTCGGAATCTGGTCGATAATCAATTTCAATTTAATGCCGATGTCCTCGATGCGTTGCGCCTCGTCGATGATGACAACATGATGATTGCCAATAATGCTTCTCAAACGAGTTGATGTCATGTTTTCAAACATTCCTCTCACATCGGGTTCGTCGCCACTCATCCACAACACATCGCTACTGTCTGTTGAGAACACCTGCTTTAGCAGTGTGGTTTTACCCACTTGCCTTGCACCCATAACAATGATGGCTCTGCCACCATGCATTTGACCTTTGATAAGATTCTCTATGCTTCGCTTGATCATAATCAGGATTGTTCTATTGGGCGCAAAGTTAACATCTTGTAATCAATTCCACAACAAATTTCCTTAAAATTCATGATTTTTCGGGAATGCATTCCTTAAAATTCATGATTTTTCGGGAATTTAAGGCTCAGCGGAAAATTAGTGGGGGCAAGCATGAGGTCGAAAGACCTCGCCAAGGCCGCTGGCCTTGCTGTGGTCTCCGACCACACCGTCCCCACCTTTTATCGGGTGAGCCGAATTTCTGGCGATTAATGTCCTATAACTCGATGCCCAGTTTGAAGGATAGGCAGTGATAGCGGTCGTTCTGTAAGTTCGGGTAGTCTGGTTTGTAGTCCAGATGCTTGATGGTGTTTTCGCCGTAGGTGCGGACAACAATGTCAGTACTCTGTAGGCTGTAACCTAACGAGACATTCATGGCTAATGAGATGATTGTTACAGTGCAAATTTAAAGAAAAAGTGAATGCATCCACATGAATTTTTTCCAAAAAGTTAGTGCGTATTCCTCTTTTTTGTCTGATTTCGTGGATGCATTCACTACTGTTTTTAGGGAACCATTTTGTTCCCTCATGCTTATTTGTCCAGGACGACGAAGTCATAGACCGAAAATTCGGACAAGTTGACCGTGTCGCCCCCTTGATAAAAGACCGCTGATCCGTCTCCTGGATAGCGAGCGTCCTTGATATAGGCCCTGCCGTCGATCTCAACGGGCTCTGTCCCCTTGAAGATGCGGGTGTTGCCATTAGGCGGATATTTGGTTTGATTACTGCACGTGAGCGTATAGACGTCGTTGCCATGGCGTTGCACCTTGATGATCATGTTGCCGGCTGGAACGTCAAGTGGGTATTCCTGGCCACCCACCATCAGCACAATTGTGCTACGACGGTAGCCTGCCATGTAAGAAACGCCACCGGCAATGGCGATTTTTGGTCTCGGGTATCTCGACCCGATCCCAATGTTAAGGCCAAAGTCCTGTGGCAACTGATGGGCTTCTCCGTTCATCCACCAGAACGGGGACTGGCTGTAAACATACTCGTCTATAACAGCCAGCGTGTCTTTCCCGTTTTTAACGATTTCAGCAATAGGTGTGAAATCACTGCCCACGTGTATCGGGAGTGAATAAATCTTGCCGTTGAGCCAGTAGGTGGGCGTGCCGTAGTGGCCGTTATAGTATGCCCTGGCAATGAGGTCGCCGTGATCCACGCTGAGGCCGTAGATAAACAGTTCCTCGCTGTCGTACTCATAGAGTTGGCGCTCGTTCTTGAAGATCCTTGCCGTGTAGTGATCGATGGAGTTGAAGTTAGGTTCCTTGTCCCACTGCAAGGTGTAGATGTCGCCATTTTCAACGGCGAGACCCATGATCTCGTTGGGCGTGGAGATGACGACCTTGCCGTTCTTCAAGATGCGGTAGATCGAGTCGCTGTTGGACTGCAGCACGCCATACCAGTTCTTGCCCTCGCCAGTCAACTGGGTGATGCCATAGCCCTTGGGGCACTCAAATATCAGTTTCCCGTCGGAGTCATAGATATAGTACCCTCCCAGGCTACCGGTAAATATCTCCAGATAGATGCGTGCCGATTTGCCCTCACTGGGCCCGTCCTTGCCATTATCGTCACAGGCCGCCAGTGCCAGCAGCCCCGCCAGCAATATGAAAAATATCTTTCTCATCTCTTTCATCAATGTTATTGCCAGAGGGGCTGTCCAGAAAGGCGCTGCAGGCTGGTCAAGATGATGTCATGGGAGCGGCCCATGTCGCCGCCCACGCCTTGCTGCTTGCAGCAGAACTTAATGAAATTGGCCAGCAGGACTTGCTGCTCCACGGGTAGCGTCTCGTCATAGTGGTAGGCCATGAAACCGCCCAATAAAAAGGTTGTATAGTCGAGCCACGAATGAGAGGTGGAACTCACGGCGTGGATGCGTCTCTTGTGGAGCATCTCCTTGGCCAGTGCTGAGACTTGGTCTTGGCTGAACGCCTGATAATCGGCTGCTGTGCTCATGACCAGCACCCATGATGCCAGATCGAACTCCTCAACCAGTGTGATTCCATCACGTTCGGCCTCAATTCTCTTGCAGCCTAATCGACAGTACAGGTCAATCAAGGACTGTGCACCGCCTTTACGCTTCATGAGTTCCTCATAGCCGTTAAACCTCGTCATGACCGACAGAATGCCGTCATAGATGTCGTTAAAATAGCCCCAATTGAAATGGTAGGGATGGTTGAAGCAGGTCCATGCCAGATTGGCCGTTGACATGTTCTTGAGCTGATCGTTGGGGACATTGCACATGGCCATGAGTTCATCACCCGTTTGGGCTTCACCCTTGTGCGCCTGCCAGTAGTCAAACGTGTAACCCTCGCCCTGCAGGTTGCTGTCGTCGATGGTGGGCGTGGGCCACATCTTGAAGTCCCCTACGGGCAATACAGGCGACGCGGGGTCGTTCTGGATGACGGGCTCAGGCTCGTCGGTCGTGCAGGCTGTCAGGGCCATCAGGGCCATCATTGCCATTGAAATCATTTTCTTTTTCATATCTTTATTGTTGTTTAAGTGGTTAATTGACGGTTTCCTGGGTGCGTTGCAGGGGCGCATCGTTGCCGCTGCGGCGCTTGAAGGGGTTGTTGATGGTGTTGAACGTCCACCGCGCGATGACCTGGATGCTGCGCGAGTCGTTGTTGACCTCGGTGCTGTTGAACACACCCAGGTAATTGGTCTCGCTGCGGGTGCTCATGCTGCGGTTAAGCACGTCATGATAGTTGGCGCCCAGCATGAGCCTACCCTTGAAGAAGGTGGCCCTCACGCTCAGGTTCAAGCCCAGCAATGAGTTGCAGCGGGTGTAGCCCGCCGTCCACGGTGTCGAGTAGAGCACACTGCAGCCCAGCATCAACTGCCGCAGCACGTTGTACTGCACATTGCCGTGCAGCAGGCCATAGGGGCGCTTCTCGGTCTCCAGTCCCAGCACGGGGATGGTGATGCGGGGCAGCGTACCCGAAGCCAGCAGGTAGAGGCTGAGCCTGTCGGTGCTGAGCGAGTAGTCCAGGTCGAGCGTCCAGGCGTGGTAGGGGTTGATGTTGATGGGACTCTGGCGCAACGTTCCCGACTGGAGCAACTGGTGTATCGTCTGTATGCCATTATACACGTGGCGATAGGAGGCCCGGGCGTTGAAGTGGCGATAATGTGCCGCGAGGCTGACTCGGTCGGTCACCGTGGGATGCAACAAGGGGTTTCCGGTAGCGATGTCGTCGGCATAGACGTAGGTGACGCCAGGCGACAGGCTGTTGCTGGAAGAAGGGGCCTGAGACGAAGTGGGGAATACCATGAAATCGGTGCCCACCAGCGCCGAGTAACCCAGGCTGCTGTAGGGCAGGATGTTGAAATAGAAAGTCGAGCGCAACTGGTTGTAGGATGGGCGTGCGAGGGTGCGGCGGTAATTGGCCGTGAGGTCAAGGTCGCGGTTCACGCGGAACCCGACATTGACATGGGGCAGCACGTCATGGTAGTCCTTCTTGTAGCGGATGACGACGTCCTGGACACTGCTCGTTTGGTCATACTCGTAGCGCAACCCTGCGTTGACGCGCCAGCGCCTCCACTGCCTGCCGACGGAATAGTAGGCGGCTGCCCAGTCGTTGTCGCGGTTGATCTGCTGCGTGTCGTGGTCCTTGGTCGCCTCACCGCTGTTGCCGGCATGGCCCCATTCCAGTCCGGTCTTGTGCTGCCAGCCGAGGGCGGCAAAATCATACCTTGCCGTCGCCGTGGTGATGTCATAGTCGTTGGAATAGTGTATCGTCTGGGTCTGCTGATAATACTGATTGACAATCTTCTGGTCGTTGGTCTGTCGCGAGGTGGCATAATCGGCGATGACCAGCAACTGGGCATCATCGCTGGGCTGCCACGAGTAACTGGCCGAGAAACTGTTGCTCACCGAGCCAAGTTTCATGTCGTTGTCGTCAATGGTGCGTATCATGTAGTAAGAGTTGCTGCTCGTGCGCAGGAACTGCCGCGTCACTTGCAGGCCTATGCCCGTCTTGCTGTAACTGCCATTGTATTGCGCACCCAGCACGCTCTTGGGCGTCAAGGCATAGTTGATGCCGGCAAACACGCGGTAGTCGTTACCGCTGCCCTCGTAGTGGATGGTATCGTCCTTGTCGCTGTTGTAGATGTGGGTGTGCTGCGTGTTGGAACTGCGCGAGTTGTAGCGGTTGTAACTCAACGAGACGTTGCCCGATAACCTGTTATACTTGCCGTCGATGGTCAGTGAGGTGGTGTTAGACACCTTGTGCTTGAAGTCAACCACATCGGCAACGCTGGCACCCAGGTAGTTCTTGAGTGAACTGTGGGTGTAGATCTTGATGACGGCATCGGCCATGGAGGCATATTGCGCGCCGGGGTCACGGATGATCTCGATGCGCTTGATGTCGTGGGAATTGAGCATCGAGAGTTCGGCTACATCATTAACAAGACGATTGTTGATATAGACCAGGGTCTTGTTGCGGCCAATGACCTTGATGTTATCGCCAGCGTCAATGACCACGCCGGGTGTCCATCGCAACAGGTCGAGCGCTGTGCCCGCATTGCCCATCATGGTGCCGCCCAGGTTGGTCAAGGTGTAGTTGGCCCCGTCATGCTGCAGATTGATGCTGGGAGCGGTGACCTGTGTCCCCTGGAGAGGGGTGAAAGAACGCTCCATCGTGATGTTGCCTATCGCTGTGGCTTGGCAACGCCGATATACCGTCTTGTAGCCCACGTGGCTGATGCGGGCGATGACCGAAGGCACTTCAACCGGAATGACAAAGATGCCGCTGGAGTTGCTCACACCGCTGGTAATGAATGAGGAGTCGGCAGGATTGAGGATGGCGACATTGGCATATTGCAGCGGCTGGGCATTCTCGTTAATGAGTCGCCCCTTGAGTCGGTACTCGGTCTTGTGAGTGCACTCGACATAGATTTCCCGCCCGCCCTGCTTGGTGGTCATGGCGATGGGATAGAAACCGATGAGTTGCCTGATGGCCTCGGGTATGGTCTGGTTCTTGACGTTTGCGGTCACGTTGAAGTCTTCCAGTTCGTTGAAGATGAACACGATGTGATAGTCGTCGGTCTGATTCTGCAAGAAGCGCAGCGCGTCGCTCATCGACACGTTGTCAAACCGATGGGTGACCCGTTGCGCCCCAGCGGTCATCGCCGTGAGGCATAGCGCGAGCAGCAATATGAGGCAGTGCTTGATCATTGGTCGCCCTCGATGTCGCTGATGATGAGTTTGTTACCTGTGCGGCTGATGGTGAAGGCCTGGAAACTGTTGAGCATGTCCACCACCTTGTCGATGGAGTAGGAAGGTTCCCAGCGGTAATACAGACGCAATGACCTGGCTTTGCTTGATTGCCACTCGACCTGCGCGTCATATCTTGCTGCCATGTCGTCGATGATTTGTTCCAGCGGCACGTTGTCATAGAGGTGTGCCTCGTCTTGCAGTGTGGAGGTCTCTTCTTGGCCCTGGGTTACATCACTTGAAACGTCTACGCTGGAGGTGGGCTGTCGCAGCGAGGCCTGCTGGCTCACACGATCCTGCTGCAGCAAGCCAAAGCCGTGCGTGTGTACCGCTGCCACCACGAGACTGGCAAAAACAGCGAACACGGCAGCCACGGTAGCCACCCTGCGCCATAAGGGACGGGTGGTGGAGCCCGCATGAGGATGTTGAGCCGCGAGCCGCTCCCATTGCTGCAGGGTGTCATCGGCTTGACGGTCAAATCGCTCAGCATCCATGGCGCTCCTGGTTGCCGACATCATCGCGTAGAGTGTGCGGCACTCCTTGTCAGCCAGGATTTCGCGCCACTGCTTGTCATCATATTTCTCGGGTTGTTCCATCATGTGGAGCAGCAGTTCAGTCTTGTCCATCATCCCAATTGTTTTAATGTTAAACGTAGTTGATTCATCGCGTTGCGCAGGTGCTTATAGATAGTCGTCTCGCTCACGTTGTAGTGGGCGGCGATTTGCTTGAAGGTCAGCCCGTCACGGTAGTGCATGAGCACGATGTCACGGCCGATGGGCGGTGTAAGCCGCTCGATACCGTCCTGCAGGGCTTTAATGTGCTGCTCTTGCAGTGTGAGCGCTTGTGACTCGTCATCAAGCGGATAGAGCGACAAGGCCTGCTCGCGCATGCTGCGGCTGCGCATGGCGTTCAGGCACTTGTTGTGGACACAAGTCATCAGGAAACTCCTGGCTTTTTCAGGATCGAAGCGAATTTCCCCGTCAAGGAGTCGTGCGAAGATGTCATGCACGATGTCACGTGCTTCCTCCTCATCATGCAGTAGCATGATGGCCAGTCGACACATCTCGTGGTAATGCGCCTTAAACAGGCGTTCAATATGACGGTTCTTGATTGCCATTCACTATTAAGACACGCGGCGGGTCGTTTACTAAACCCCTAATGGCAATTTTTTTTGAAAAAAAATGGGGTTAGGGTATCAAGGAGTCACTTCGTTTAGGATTTGTAGCAGGTGGGCTGCGGAGGTGGCGACGAGGGTGCAGGCGAGGTTCTTGCCTCGGGCAAAGGGGGTGCGGGTCATGTCGGCGAGTTGCTGGACGGTGGCGTCGTACAGGCCGTCGATGTTGGCGACGATGACTGGGCGCGGATCGTCGTTGCCGATGGTCATCACGGCAAGGGTGGACATCCACTCGTCGAGGGTGCCGATGCCGCCGGGCATGACGACGAACATGTCTGCTCAATCATGTACTGCTTGCGGTCACCCAGGTTGGCGGTATAGACCACCTCGTCACACACGGGGTCGATGCGATGCCTGAACATCTCGGGAATCACACCGATGATGTGGCCGCCAGCCTCGTGAACGGCGGCAGCGGTGATGTGCATCAGGCCGGCATTGGAGCCGCCATAGAGCAAGGTGTGGCCGTGCTCACCAATCCAAGTGCCCAGGTCGCGGGCCAACAGCCGGTATTTCTCGTCCAGCCCCTCTTGCGAACTACAGTAAACAACGATGTTCATATAGTTAACAGTTGACAGTTGATAGTTAGCAGTTGATGTTTTTTAGAGGACGGTGTTGTTGATGATGTGCTTGACCTGCTTGAACAGATAGTCGCGGCTGGTGCCGTCCTCGTGAAGGAGGGTGAGGGTGCCGTCGGGGGCGATACCTGCCACACTGGCCATGAAGCGGTTGCCGTCGGCGTCCTCGTAGGGGTGCAACTGGCCGTCGTTGCGGTACAGGGCAGCCATGTAGCGCTGGTGCAGGTCGGCACGGGCATTGTCATCGGTCAGCGAGTCGACCAACTGCTCGATGCGTGTGCACACGCGCTTTAACAGCGCCATCAGGTCGTGCTTACGACCCGTGATGTTGATGAGCGAGACAGGGTTGGGCGCATCGCTCAAGAAACGCTCCTGGTTGACATTGATGCCGATGCCCACGATGCATGTGGCGATATCGGTGCCGCTGAGCGAGTTCTCGAGCAGCATGCCGCACACCTTCTTGTCTTGCCAATAGACATCGTTGGGCCACTTGACGGCGAAACCGTCGCCCGCCTCGGCACTGAGTGCCTCGACGACGGCGATGGCTGCCGCCTCGCTCAGGTAGAACTGGTCGCGCGCCTTGACGGGCGGCCGCTTGAGCAACTGCGAGAAGGTGAGATTCTTGCCGTCCTGGCTCTCCCAGGAGTTGCCTTTCTGGCCGCGTCCGGCGGTTTGGCTGGGCGTATAAATGACCGTACCGCCCGGCAGCGTTGCTGCCAAGCGGGACAGGTAGGTGTTGGTGCTCGCCGTCTGGGTGACCTTGATGTAGTGGGGCATGGTCAGGCGAGGTCGGGGAAGGTCATTTTGAGGGTGCGGCTCTCGTCGTCGTTGACGGTGATGTCCACGCGCACGGTGTCGTCGGGCAGCAGGCCGTCGATGCGCTCGGGCCACTCGATGAAGCACAGCGCGCCGCTGTCGAAGTAGTCCTCGGCTCCCAGGTCAACGGCTTCTTCCTCTTTCTCAAGGCGGTAGCAGTCGAAGTGGTAGATGAGTTCGGCGGTGGTGTCGCTGCGGTACTCGTTGATGATGGCAAACGAGGGCGAGTTGGTCGCGTCGGTCTCCACGCCCAGTTGCTTGCACAATGCGTTGATGAATGTGGTCTTGCCGGCGCCCATCTCGCCGTAGAAGGCGTAGACGGTCAGGTCGCCCATCTCGGTCATGAACTTGTAGGCTGCCTCGTCGAGGGCGTCCAGGTTGGGAATCGGTATCTCAATTGTTTTCATAATTCTGGTATTTTTTTGGCCGCGACATAGTCGCGGCACGGTGAACCTTGTTGAACCTATTACTTGGGGGAGAGGGTCACGATGGGCACGAGCATTTCTTCCATCGAGATGCCTCCGTGCTGGAAAGTGTCGTTGTAGTAGGAGACATAATAGTTGTAGTTGTTGGGATAGGCAAAGAAGTCCCGGTTCATCGCAAAGATGTAGGTGCTCGAGATGTTGGGCGCTGGCAGGCCTACACGCTTGGGCTGCTTGATTTCATAGACTTGCTTGCCGTTGTAGGTGAGGCTCTTGCCCACCTTGTAGCGCAGGTTGGTGTTGATGTTCTTGTCACCGATGACATTGATGGGCCTGTCCACCTTGATGGTGCCGTGGTCGGTGGTGAGCACGATTTTGTAACCGTTCTGTGCCATGAGTTTGAAGATTTCAAGCACATTGGAGTTCATGAACCATGACTTGGTGAGCGAGCGGTAGGCCTCGTCGCTGTTGGCCAGCTCGCGGATCATCTTGGACTCGGTGCGCGCGTGCGAGAGCATGTCCACAAAGTTGAACACCAGCACATTGAGTTCGTAGTTCTTGAACATGCCGAAATTCTGCATCAGTTTGTCACCGGCTGCACTGTCGTTCATCTTGTTGTAAGAGAAGTGGATTTTGCGGCGATATCGGTCGAGGAGTGTCTGGATGAGGGGAGCCTCGTTCAGGTTCTTGCCTTCCTCGCTCTCCTCGTCGACCCACAGGTCGGGGAACATCTGCTCGATGTCGACGGGCATCAGTCCCGAGAAGATGGCGTTGCGGGCATACTGTGTCGCCGTGGGCAGGATAGTCGTGTAGAGTTCCTCGCTCTCGATATTGAAGTAGTCGGTGAGCAGTGGGCTCACGGTGCGCCACTGGTCGAGCCTGAAGTTGTCGATGACGACAAAGCACACCTTCTCGCCCTTGTCGAGCAGGGGCAGCACCTTGGTCTTGAACACCTCGTTGCTGCGCAGCGGGTGTTCAGGCTTGGTGAGCCAGTCCTCGTAGTTGCGCTTGACAAATTTGGCAAAGGCGCTGTTGGCCTCTGTCTTCTGCATCCTGAGCATCTCGTCCATGTTGGTGTCGGCGTTGGACAGGGTGAGTTCCCAGCGCACGAGGGTGGTGTACAGTTCATACCAGTCCTCGATGGTTTGTGCCGTGTTGATCATCTGGCTGATGCGCATGAATTCCTGCTGGTAATCCCCGGTCACTTTCTCGGTGATGAGAGCCTCGCTGTGCAGGTTCTTCTTGATGGACAGCAGAATCTGCATGGGGTTGACGGGCTTGATGAGGTAGTCGGCAATCTCGCTGCCGATGGCCTGGTTCATGATGTCCTCTTCCTCGCTCTTGGTAATCATGATGACGGGCACATTGGGCTGCATGATTTTGATGCGCTGCAGGGCCTCGAGGCCGCTGATGCCCGGCATGTTCTCGTCGAGGATGATGAGGTTGAAGATCTGGCTGCCCAGGGCGTCGAGTGCGTCACGACCGTTGGTGACCGTTTCCACCTCGTAGCCTTTGTTCTGTAGGAATAGTATGTGGGGCTTCAACAGGTCGATTTCGTCGTCGGCCCACAGAATTCTTTCTTTGCTCATGCGTTATGTCTCAATTATATAGTGTTAATCGTTCTTTTTGCCGGGTCTGACGGAGTGCTGTGCGGGCTTGTCGTCGTCAGGCTGGCTGTTGGCATTGGCAGAGTTGGCCGGCGCTTGTTTTTGGCCATTGGTGTTAGTAGGGTTGTTGGCATTCTGCTTGCCGCCAGAGTCACCAGAGCCAGGTTGACTGTTGTCCTTATCCTTGGCTTTGTCCTTAGCCTTGTCATTGCGTTCTTGTTCACGCTCCTTGGCCTGCTGCTTGCGCTCCTCGGCCTTTTCTTTGCGTTCTTGTTCACGCTCCTTCATTCGCTGCTTGCGTTCTTGCTCGCGCTCCTTGGCCTGCTGCTTGCGCTCCTTCTGCTTGGCTTTGCGTTCCCGTTCTCGTTCTTTGGCCTTTTCTTTACGCTCTTTCTCTCGTTGCTTGGCGAGTTCCTTGCGTTCTTTGGCCTTGTCCTTGCGGGCTTGCTCCTTAGCCTTCTTGGCATCCTTCTTGGCTTGTTCGGCGGCCTTGTAGGCTGCTCTTGCCGAATCTTCACGCCACTTGTAGCGGAAGTCGCGTTCTTTCTCCTTCTCGCGCTCGGCAAACTCGATGGAGTCTTGCTCGGCGATTTCGGCCATGCGTGCCTCTTTGCGCATGCGCTTCTGTTCCTGCTTGATGCTATCGTTGATTTCCTTCTGGCGTTTGCGCTCGGCTTTCTCGCGAGCCTTGGCTTCGCGCTCGAGTTGCTTGAGGTGCTCTTCCTCGGCGCGTTCCTGAGCCTTGCGTTCTTTCTCGCTGAGTTGTTCAGTCTGGCCAGTGGCGACGGTCGAACGGTTGCGGTAGTCGCTGGCCTTGATCTGCTGTTTCTCGGCCTCTTGTTTGGCCTTTTCGGCCGCTTCAGCCTCTTGTTTGGCCTTTTCGGCCGCTTCGGCCTCGAGCCGTGCTTTCTCCTGTGCCTCCTCAAGTGCCTTGGCCTCGGCATCCTGTCGGGCGAGTTCGGCCTCTTCGCGTGCTATCTGTTCAGCCTCGATGCGTTCTTGCTCGCGTTGAGCGGCAGCTTGTGCTTCGGCTTCCTCAAGTTCTTTCTTCTCGGCCTCGTCGAGTTCTTTCTTCTCGAGGTCGCTGTGCTCCTTGTCGTTCTTCTCTTCCAGATAGTTGAAGTAGTCCTCAAAGGTGCGTCCCTCGTTGAGCAGCAGGTTGAAGTTGTCAACGCTAATGATGACATAGTGTACCTGCCTGGGGACATTGATGGTGTTGTCCTGTTCAAACAGGGTGCGGTAGTTCTTAGCCTCCTTGAAGTTATCCATGCCCTTGACCACCAGCAGGCCCAGCGTGCCGAAGTTCATCTGCTCGATGTCATAGTCCTTGACCTTGAATGCATTGAAGTTGTGACGAGCCACCTCATAGAGCAGCATATTGGAGTTCACGCTGTCGGTGGGGTAAAGCAGGATGAATACCTGAGGCTTGTCGTTGTCCTCGGCAAATGGTGTGAATGTGCGTTCCAGCGCCTGGGGTGTGGTGTCGTTGCTCAGTCGTGTGGTCCACAGCATGCCTCTGACATTGCTGCCGCCGCCCTCGAGGCGCCGTCCCTGGTTGAGCTGCTTGACAATCTCGGATGCCACGGGTGTGATGTCGGTCTGCGGGTAACGCTGGAGCATTTCCTTGATGGTCTCCTTGAACTTGTCATGGTTCTTCTCGGTGAGGTAGCTCAACGCGTCGATGAACATGAACTTGGGCATGATCTTGGAGAGTGGGTACTTGCGCATCATCTCGGCATAAGCCTCGTGGACCGCGCTATGGTTGTTGGCCAGGTAGTTGGCATAGGCCACCTCGTACATGTTCTCCTGGTCGCGGTTCATGTTCTTCAGGTTCTCCAGGTAGTTGGGGTCCAGCATAGCCTGTCCGTATTTAGAGTCAGGGAACTCTGTTAGGATGCTTTCGCGGTAAGGTTCGGCATCGGCCTCCTGCCCGTTGCGCATGAACATCATGTACATATTATAATACACATCGAGGCGGTAGGTGTTGTCGGGGTATAACTCCAGCAGTTGCCTGAACTCGTAGGCTGCGGCGTTATAGTCTTCCATCTTGTCCTTGAGGATGATGCCCATGTTGTAGAGGCCTTCCTGTATAATATCATGAGCGGTATTGATTTCCTCTTCGGTCTTAGGGATCTGCTTGAGGTAAAACTCCTCATAGTGCGGGTCCTCGGCACGCTTGAGGGCTTCAACATCGACCTTAACGGTGTCGCCGTTCTCGTCGATGACCACGCTGTCGGCCAATGCTGCCATGAGGCTGTCGGCTTCCTCGTCATTGAACGAGAAAGTGCTCTTGTTGCGTCGTCGCCAGTTGTCCTCGAGTTTGCGGTTGCCCCATGCCTTCTGGAACTGGGTCTTACCGGCGTTCTTGGTGGCAGCGTTATAGAAGTACCATGAGTTGTCGTTGTTCATGGTGTAGCTGGAAGGCGCGTTCTTGCTGTCACCCAACGGGTTGCCCTTGGCGCCCTGTTGTGCCAGGTATTCCTCTCGGGCAGCGTTCTCGGCCTCTTCTTTTTCCTTTTTCTTGAGCTCCTCGATGATTTTGGCAATGACAGCTTTCTGCTCCTCGGGGGTCATCTTTGACAGCCTGATGAGCGAGTCCTGCAGGACGACATTCTGAGCGTAGACTGCGAGTTCGTCGAGCACATCGCTGCGCTTCTTGAGCGTCTTGTAGTTGGGATAATCCTCATTGACGAGTGGTATGGCCTCGGCATAGCATACCTGGGCCTCGTCATACTGTCGGCGGTCAAAGTAGATGCCTCCCAGAGTGAGTTGGCTGATGGCCTTGTCCACGCCGTTACGGGTGCTCTTCTCGGCTGCTAGGCGGTAGTTCTCGATAGCAGTGAGCGTGTCGCCGTGTGAGAGATACAGGTTACCGATGGCAAAGTAGATCTGGTCGAGATACTCCTTGTTGCGGTCATAGCGGGTCATGCGCTTCAGGGCCTTGACCTCGCTGGCGATATTGGTTCCCTCATAGACTGCGCTCTGCTTGATGCGTGCATTGAACTTGGTGCGGTAGGTCGTGCTGCCGCCGCTGCCAGCCTGCTTGTAAGCCAGGTAGGCGTTGTGCTTGTCGCCGATTTCCTCATACAATTGTCCCAACAGGAAACACATGCGGGCCTTCTCGGTTCCCTTGAAACTCTTGACGGCTTTCTCCAGATAGGGGATAGCCTCCTCGGCCTGCTGAGCCTTGATATGGTAGTCGGCGAATGCCGCATAGGCCAATGCTCGCACATTCTTGTTGGTGATTTCATCCAGATGGACATGGGCCAGGACATTGTCGGCCTCGGTGGGCCATCCCATGGCACAGTAGCACAATGCCTCGCGAATCTGGCATTCCTGTACCAGGTCGTTTTTCCATGTGAAGTGTCGGGCAATGTAGCGGAAGGTGGCAGCTGCATCCAGGAAGTCGCCCTTCATGTACTGGGACTTGGCCAGCAAGTACCACGCGTTGTGCAGGTAGGGGTTATACTCGTCGCGAGAGAGCCACTCCTGGTATTTGGGGTCCCGTCCCTTTCCGCTCTTGCGTTTGGGTTTCTTCTTGATGGAGTGCAGGGTGATGGCCTTCTCCATCTTCTCGATAGTGCGGTCAAAGCTACCGCCGGGCTGCGGAGCCTTGGGGTTGGAACGGGCCTCGGCAGGGTGCATGTACAGGCGCTGCGAGTAGTCGTCCTCATACTTGTCCATCATCTCCTTCAACTGCTCGTCATAGTTGGTCTTGCCGTGGAAGTAGACATTGTACTTGGTGGTGAACGACTGCCAGAATCGTGAACGGGCGGTGTTGGTCTTGTTGCTGCATGCTGCAAGAATGACCACCATCGTCACAATCATCAACGGTATGAGTGCTCGAGTCCTGTTCAAAATGTCCTTTTGGGCTTAATTAGTATCTTAATAACGCTGCATAGACTATTTTATTGCCTGAGAGTTGTGACCTTCGGCCGCAAGTTGCATAAATTCTTCACGGATAGCCGCCGGCATTACCAATCCGCGGTGCTTGATGCTCTGTCCCCAACCCAGCAGGTCGGCTGGCTGCAAAGTGTATAGCACATCGCGCCACTGTTCCTCTTCCTCGGGGGTATACTCGTTCTCGTTGCGTCCGGCAAAGTCGTCGAGTTCCTCGTCCTCATAGTAGGTGATTTCCTGCTTGCACTCGCCAGCCAGCAATTGCTCGCTGGGACAAATGGAACGCAGGCCGCAACCCTCGTCGGCACAGCCTTGGCGCGAGGTGTCGGTGCCACTGTTTTGCTCGGTTTCATCGATGTTTTCGGTCCTGTCCTTGTGGTAGAACAGTCGGTCGATGAGCCAAACGATGGCTCCACCTGCCACCAGTATCGTCAATAGAATTATTATCAGTTTCATATGGTCATGAATATGAATATAGGCACAAAAGTACAAAATTTGTTTAATTTCCATTCCGCTGGGCAGTATTATTTCCAGGCGATGAAATAATGATACAGTTATGTTGGAATCTCATAGAGTGCAATCATTTTTAGGGACTTGAGTCATTCAGAAAAAAGCGTAATGGTGATAACTATCCAAAAATCGACTCTCAATTTTTTTTGAGAGCCGATTTTACATTTTTGAGAGTCCCTCGATGGCATACTGATGGTAAATTTGCAAACAAAACAAATTATTAACAATAGCTCAAAAACAGTGATCATTATGAAAAGATTTTTTTTAGTTATGATGGCCCTGGGCTGCATGATGGCGGCTCAAGGGCAGAACGATGTAATGACCGCCACGCTGCAGCATGGCAACGAGTTGACGGTGTTCAAGATGGCCAATGCGCTTAACGAAGCCGTCAATGCGGCGGTGGACGGAGATGTCATCACCCTCTCAGAAGGCACATTCAACGCTTTTACTATCGACGGCAAGTCCCTCACCATCTATGGCGCGGGCTTTGAGGATGACGATGTTACCGGAACGAGGGCTACCCAAATCAATGGTCAGTCATACATTCGGGGTACGATATCCAATCTTCATATCGAGGGCTGTTCTTTCGGTGCTTCAGTCAGTGATTGTAATATTGAGTTGTTACGCATCCAAAACTGCCAGATAGGTGGAATCGGTTGGTCTGGTAGTGGTAGCGTCTTGGACATGGTGTTGTACAGCAATGTCATTACAGGTAACGTCTGGGGAAATTCCAATTTTCAATTTAATTCAGTGCTGATCAGCAATTGTTATGTTGGCGGCACAATCGCTTATTTCCCCACTCTAAGTCCTGTTATGATTGATCATTGTGTGCTGAACAAAAATGGATACGGCATTTACTATTATTCAAATTCAATTTTTGCCAAGAATGATATTTATATTCTGTCAGCCGAGACTGTTGTGAAGAATTGTATCTTCTATGCAAACCGAAACTTTGATGCCATTGATCAAGAAAATTGTTATTTTGGCATTGGCTCGAATATCTTTACTGATACTGATGGTGGTGCCTATAGCGCTGACCGCACTTTTGAGATTCAGCAGCCTGATGTATGGATTGGCACGGACGGCACCCAGATTGGCCTGCATGGCGGACAAGGGTGGAGCAAGGTTCCCAGGATTCCTGTCATCAAGAGCCTGGGCCTGAATGTTGAAGGCCCGACGCTCAAGATCAACTATGAGGCCGAGGTAAGAGAATAATTCATCGTTTAAATGATTAATGCTATGAATATTCTCAAATATTGCTTATCGGCGCTCGCCATCTGCAGCAGCATGGTGGCGGCGGCCCAGGGTGGTGTCACCGAGCGCGAAGCGTGGTTTGACTTCAATTTTGCTGCGCGCCAGGCCATCAGTGCCTCGCCGGCCTCGCTCGACATCTCGTCGCTGCCGGCTGGTCTGCACTGGTTCACGATGCGTGTCAAGGACGACCAGGGCGTGTGGAGCCCCGCGATGACCCGGGCGTTCATCATCCCTCATGAGATAGACAACTCGGCCGCCACTCAGATACAACGGGTGGAGGTGTGGTTCGACTCGGTGGCCACGGTCGACATCTCGTCGCTGCCGGCTGGCCTGCACTCGCTGACCATGCGCGCCCAGGACGACCTGGGCCAGTGGAGTTCGCAGAAGACTGTGCACTTCATCATACCTCACGAGGAAGTGGAGGAGGATGTGGAACTCGTGCGCTACTGCTACTGGTTTGACGACGATATGGCCAATCTGGTGGTCGGCACCCTTCCCGTCAGCGGCAAGACCGTGGCCGGTGTGATAGAAATTGACATGGCTACGGTGCCCAGCGGCCAGCACACTATCCATTGGATGATAGGTGCCAGCAATGGCGCTTGGGCCGGCTATTACGGCGAGGTGAACTCAATGTCATTCTATAATTCCCGCGGAGATGTGAACATGGACGGCGATGTTGACATCAACGATGTGACCGCTCTCATCGACTATCTGCTCACTGGCAATACCACCGGCATCGACTTGGAAGGAGCCAACTGTGACCTGTTTGGCGGAGTAGACATCAACGATGTGACTGCACTCATCGACTACCTGCTCACGGGATGTTGGTAGAGTGATTCTGTTAGAAAAAATGGTACCCTGTGGCTAAGGATCAATCAACACGATATCGGTTGGAGTAATGATCAGGCTGCAGGGTCGCCATTCCCACAAGTCATCAGCCGCCTGCTGAAGCATCTTAAAAAACTTGGTGTCATGGCGTTTTAGCGTGTGAAATTGAGGCATTCGTCAGGCTGAATGAGTTGTCTGGTGCTTAAATAATGTTAAATAGTGTGAATATTTCTGCTGTTTTACGGCGGTTTTCACATTAAATATTGCGTGTATGGTGGAAAATGAGTACTTTTGCACCAGCATTCGTGAGAGGGGGCACTCGGGCTTCCTCGTTTTTATTATAATTCAAGTTTTCAAAGTGGTTTGGTCTTTTTAAAACTTGAAGTTTAGGGTTTAGAGTTTAGTGAGCTTGAACGAATGCCTGAGCAGGCCCTGGCTTGAAACCCACAATGACAATAGAGAACCGATGATTGACAAGACAGAACTGGAACGAGTGATCAACGAGGCCCTCGAGGGCACCAAGATGTATCTGGTTACCCTGAAGGTGAGCAAGGACAACATCATCGATGTTGCCCTGGACAGTGATGAGGACATTACCATCGATGACTGTGTGGCCGTCAATGATGCGGTGTTGGCCGCCTTTGACCGCGACAAGGGTGAAGACTATGAGTTGACGGTGGGCTCCTATGGCATCACCTCGCCGTTGCTGTTGCCGCGCCAGTACCGCAAGAATGTGGGCTACGAGGTCGAAGTGTTGACCGCCGACGGCCGCAAACTGAAGGGTGTGCTCGCCGATGCCGATGACGAAGGCTTCGTGCTGTCGATGTCAGTCAAGAAAACCCTAGAGGGCAAGAAGCGCCCTGAGCTGGTCGAGGAGCAGGAGCGATTCAACTACAGTGACATTAAACAAACAAAAAATATCATCAAAATTTGAAGTTTAGGTTTTAGGCTTTAGGCGACAGAAATCGTACTTAAAACTTGCAACTTACAACTAAAAACTCAATTTATGGCTAAAAGAGAAGAAGCGGTTAACATGACCGCACAGTTTGCCGAGTTCAAGGAACTCAAGGACATCGACAAGACCACCCTGATCAGCGTTCTCGAGGAGTCGTTCCGCAGTGTATTGTCCAAGATGTTTGGCAACGACGATAACTTTGATGTGATTGTCAACCCCGACAAGGGAGACTGTGAAATCTATCAGAACCTGATGGTCGTTGAGGACGGCGAGGTAGAGAATCCCAACAAGGAGATTTCGCTTACCGAGGCCCGTGCCGACGATGACCCCGACTGCGAGGTGGGTGAGGAACACACCCGCAAGATTGACTTCACCAAGTTCGGCCGCCGTGCCATCTTGAACCTGCGCCAGACCTTAGCCAGCAAAATCCTTGACTTGCAGAAGGATGCCATCTACAACAAGTTCAAGGGCCTCGAGGGTCAGCTGGTGGCTGGCGAGGTATACCAGGTGTGGAAGCGCGAGGTGCTGCTGCTTGATGACGACAAGAATGAACTGTTGTTGCCCAAGGACGAGCAGATTCCCACTGACATCTATCGCAAGGGAGATGTGGTGCGTGCCGTCATTGAAACGGTCGACAACACCAACAACAACCCCAAGGTGATTGTGTCACGCACCAGCCAGAATTTCCTGCGCCGCCTGTTTGAGCAGGAAGTGCCCGAGATTCACGACGGCCTGATTGTCATCCGTGCCGTTGCACGCATTCCCGGTGAGCGCGCCAAGATTGCCGTCGAGAGCTATGACGACCGCATCGACCCCGTGGGCGCCTGCGTCGGCGTGAAGGGTGCCCGCATCCATGGCATCGTGCGCGAGTTGCGCAACGAGAACATCGATGTCATCAACTACACGAGCAACCCCCAGCTGTTTATCCAGCGTGCGCTGAGCCCTGCCAAGATTTCGTCTATCCGTCTGGATAACGAGAACAAGCATGCCGAGGTGTTCCTCCGTCCCGAGGAGGTATCGTTGGCCATTGGCAAGGGCGGCTTGAACATCAAGTTGGCCAGCATCCTGACGGGCTACAGCATCGATGTTTATCGCGATGTCGAGACCGAGGGCGAGGAGGACATCTACCTCGACGAGTTCAAGGACGAGATTGACGAGTGGGTAATCGAGACCTTGAAGAATGTGGGTCTCGCCACCGCCAAGGCCGTGCTGCGCACCCCGCGTGAAGACCTGATCAACCGTCCCGACCTCGACCTTGAGGAAGACACCGTGGACAACCTGCTGGCCGTGCTCAGGTCAGAGTTTGAGGAATAAAGCCGTCAACTCATTGCGAGAACCGGTTTTAACAAGAGTTCAACCAAATCATCCACTACTTAACACAGCAAATTATAAAAGCCGAAAGCATATTGCCGAAAGCGAACCGATAAAAAACAATATATGGCGATAAAAATCAGTAAAGTCATTGCGGATTTAAATGTGGGTAGGCAGACCATCGAGGAATTCCTGCACAAGAAGGGCATCGAAATCGATGCGAGCATCAATGCGCGCATCCAGGACGATGTTTATGAGATGCTAGTCAAGGAATTCAAGCCCGACATGGACCTCAAGAGCAAGTCGGACAAGATGGCCAATGAGCGTCAAAAGGAGAAGGCCAAACAGAATGCCGCCACCAAGGAATCGCACGAAATCAAAACCGTGATTCCCGGTCAGAAGCCCAAAGTCTTGGGTAAGATTGACCTGGATGCCGCTGGCAAGCCCAAGCCTGCTGCCACTCCCAAGCCCGCTCAGGAGGTTAAACCCGAAACGCCTGAGGTGACCCCTCAGAAGAATACCGTTGAAGAGAAACCTGCCGAGAAACCCGCTGTCGAGGAAAAGGTTGCAACACCGGCTCCCCAGATAAAGACCCCCGTGGAGCAGGAACCCTCTCCCGAGCCCGTCACCGTCAAGGAGGAACTTCCCGCCAAGGTTGAGGAGACGGCTCCCGCAGCCGTTGAGCCTCAGCCCGAAGCCGACGATGTGTTCAAGCCCGTCTCGGGCACCGTTGGCGGACCTCAACTCAAGGTTGTGGGCAAGGTGGACTTGACCTCGCTCAATCAGCAGACGCGTCCCCGCAAGAAGAGCAAGGAGGAGAAGCGCAACGAGCGCATCGCCAAGGCTCAAGCCGAGGGCGGCAAGCGCAAACGCAAGCGCATCGGCAAGGAAAAAGTCGATATCGAGAGCGCTGGTAACCAGGCTGCTGCACAACAGCCCAACAAGGGCCGTGGCGGCAACAAGGACGACCAGAGCAGCAAGCGCAGCAAGGATAAGAACAAGAACCGCAGGCCGCTCAGGCCCGAGGTGAGCGAGGAAGATGTACAGCGCCAGATGAAGGAAACGCTGGCACGCCTCACCGCCAAGGGAGGCAAGAAGGCCGCCGCTAACCGTCGCCGCGAGAGGCGCGAGGAGCATCGCGAGGAGGTCCGTGAGGAGGCCGCACTGGCAGCCGCCCAGAGCAAGATTTTGAAACTCACCGAGTTTGTGACGGCCAATGACCTGGCCATCATGATGAATGTGCCCATCAACAAGGTTATCGCCACTTGTATGAACTTGGGTGTGATGGTGAGCATCAATCAGCGTCTGGACGCCGAGACCATCAATATCGTGGCCGACGAGTTCGGCTTCAAGACCGAATACACCAGTGCCGAGGTCGTTGAGGCCATCAGTGAAGAGGCCGACGATCCCGCCGATCTGGTTCAGCGTCCCCCCGTTGTTACCGTGATGGGTCATGTGGACCACGGTAAGACCTCGTTGCTGGACTACATCCGTAACTCTAATGTGATTGCCGGTGAGGCAGGCGGTATCACCCAGCACATCGGTGCATATAATGTGAAGCTGCCCAACGGCCGCCGCATCACCTTCCTGGACACTCCCGGTCACGAAGCATTTACCGCTATGCGCGCCCGTGGTGCCAAGGTTACCGATATCGTTATCGTCATCGTTGCTGCCGACGACAGCGTGATGCCGCAGACCGTCGAGGCATTGAACCACGCATCGGCTGCCGGCGTTCCTATCATCTTTGCCATCAACAAGATTGATAAGCCGGGAGCAAATCCTGAGAAGATCAAGGAGGAGTTGGCCAACATGAACTACCTTGTCGAGGACTGGGGCGGTAAATACCAAAGCCAGGACATCTCGGCCAAGAAGGGTATCGGCGTGAGCGAACTGATGGAGAAGGTGCTGCTCGAGGCCGACATGCTTGACCTCAAGGCCAATCCCAACCGCAAGGCTACCGGCTCGATCATCGAGTCGTCGCTGGACAAGGGCCGCGGCTATATCGCCACCGTGCTGGTAGACAACGGCACCCTGCGCGTGGGCGACATCGTGTTGGCAGGTACCCATTATGGTAAGGTCAAGGCGATGTTCAACGAGCGTAATGTGCGCATTACCGAGAGCGGACCCTCGACCCCGGCGCTTATCCTGGGTCTTGACGGCGCTCCCACCGCCGGTGACAAGTTCAATGTCATGGACACCGACCAGGAGGCTCGCCAGATTGCCAACAAGCGTGAGCAGCTGCAGCGTGAGCTGAGCCGCCGCACCCAGACGCGTGTGAGCCTCGAGGATATCGGCCGTCGCCGTGCACTGGGTGAGTTCCACGAGCTCAACATCATCGTCAAGGGTGATGTGGATGGTTCCATCGAGGCCTTGAGCGACTCGCTCATCAAGCTTTCTACCCCCGAGGTACAGGTCAATGTCATCCACAAGGCTGTGGGTGCCATCACCGAGAGCGATGTTACCCTGGCAGCCGCCAGCGATGCCTACATCGTGGGCTTCCAGGTGCGTCCTGCTGCAGCCGCCAAACGCGCTGCCGAGCAGGAGGGTGTTGACATCCGTCTCTATTCCATCATCTATGACGCCATCGAGGAGGTCAAGAGCGCTATGGAAGGTATGCTTCAGCCCGACATCAAGGAGGAGGTTACCGGCAGCGCCGAGGTGCGCCAGGTATACCACATCAGCAAGGTGGGAACCATCGCCGGTGCCATGGTTGTCGAGGGCAAGATCAAGCGCGGCAGCAAGGTGCGCGTCATCCGCGACGGTATCGTTATCCACACGGGCGAGCTGGCATCGCTCAAGCGCTTCAAGGATGATGCCAAGGAGGTCACCAGTGGCTATGACTGCGGTTTGAGCGTCAAGTCCTACAACGACCTGCAAGAGATGGATATCATCGAGGCCTTTGAGGAGATCGAGGTACACAAGACCTTGTAACGACAATGAACTATTACCTGAATATAGGTAGCAATATAGGCGACCGGCGCGATAATCTCTATCGCGCCGTCGTTGCTTTAACGGCAGGCACGGGAGGCTGTGCCGTTTCGTCGATTGTCGAGAGCGAGCCGTGGGGCTTTGAGAGCGAGCATGGCTTCCTGAATCTGGGCGTGAGCCTGCAGAGCACGATGCAGCCCCAGGAGATGCTCGAGCGCATCCATGAGATAGAGCGTGAACTGGGCAGCGCATCCCACCGTGATGCCCAGGGTGGCTATGTTGACCGCCTGGTGGATATCGACATCGTCGCCATCGATGATATGGTCATCGACTCGCCCTCGCTGCAGGTGCCCCATCGGCATCTGCCCGAGCGCGACTTCTTTTTGATACCCATGCAGCACCTGGCACCCGAATGGCGTCACCCCGTGACGGGGCTCACCGCCGCCCAGATGCTAGGAAAACTTCATCAATAAAACCTCTTTATAGTTCTCTTTTTCCATCCGTGGAGTCCCACGGCTGGGTAAGGGAACACATTAGACCGCTGGCCTGCAGCGTCCAGGTCGGCGCCCGGTCCTTCACGTTCTATGTGCAGGACTGCGAGCCGAACCTCACGCTGTACTTCCGCAATGCGTTCAACTGCTTCGAGTGCTGTGCACTCCAGGCAGTGACCACGCACAAGCCCAAGGTTGACCGCTCGATAGCGGTGACGAACCGCATCTCCATGTTCTACAACCAGCAGAACGAGAAGCTGTACGAGGTCGAGACCTCGGGCCTGACCATGGAGCAGGCCCGGTGGATCGAGCAGCTGTTCTATTCGCATGACATGCGCATGGCGACCAAGCGCACCGACTTCTCGCAGGGCTACACTCCGCAAGGCATGCCGATTGTGCTCATCACCGAGCCGACCTGCGAGATCAGCGACG
>ONYP01000047.1 GCA_900322135.1 uncultured Prevotellaceae bacterium | reverse complement strand
TTCAACTCGTTCTACAAGGTCGACTATTTCAACGAGCCGCAGAACTTCAACTTCGGCAGCGCGCCCGTCAAGGTGCCCGGCCTGGACGGCAGCGGCAAGATGGGCAAGAGCGAGGGCAACTGCATCTACCTGGTGGATGACGAGAAGACCATCCGCAAGAAGGTGATGCGCGCCGTGACCGACGGTGGCCCCACCGAGCCCAACCAGCCCATGGCCGAGCCTGTGCAGAACCTCTTCACAATCCTGAAACTCGTCGGCACGCCCGACAAGGTAGAGTTCTTCACCGAGGCCTACAACAACTGCTCCATCCGCTACGGCGACTTGAAGAAGGAGATTGCCGAGGACATCGTGGCCATGACCACGCCCATCCGCGAGCGCATCCTGGACATCGAGAACGACAGTGCCTACCTGCACCGCGTCCTGGAGATGGGTGCCGAGCGTGCCCGTGCCCGTGCCGGCAAGACACTGGCCGATGTGCGCGAAATCATGGGCATCACCAAGTTCTGATTAAGTCTGGAGTCCGGAGTCCCTAGTCCAGAGTCCCTAGTTGGCATCCGCATACAGAAGGGCCAAGGGTCACAACGTTCGACTAGAAACTAAGGACTAGAAACTAGGGACTAGAAACTAGGGACTAAAAACTATGAAAGGTTACATCGAGGACGAGGAATTCGGTAAGATTTATGTGGAACTGCGCCGGGGTATGACCTCGGTGCGGTTCACTTATCATGCCGACGGCAATCTGCTGATGCGAGCCCCGTTGGGCGTCACGATGAGCGACCTGCGGCAGATGGTCGATGCCAACCGTGAGCGCCTGCGCACGCTGCCCCGTCCCGAGACCGTGACTTTTCACTTTGGGCAGGTCATCGAGTGCTTCGGTTGTCGCGTCGTGATTGAGCGCCAAACCAGGATGCCCGGCTACATCCTCAACCACTGGGAAGGTGACACCCTGCACCTGCAACTCCACGAGACCGCCGACCTTAACGACGATGCCGTCAAGCGCACGCTATCCAGCGTCATCGGCCGCGCCATGGAGGTCCAGGCCCATGCTGTGCTGCTGCCCTTTGCCCGTGAGATAGCCGCCAATCTGGGGCTGCAACCTGCTGGTTTTGAGGTGGGTCGCGGCATGCGAAAACTAGGGCATTGCACGGCCAAAAAGGTCATTCAACTCTCCCGCAACCTCATGTTCCTGCCCGAACCCCTGGTGCGTTACATCATCTGCCACGAGTTGGCCCACCTCACCCACATGAACCACTCGCCCCAGTTCCATGCCCTGTGCGACCAGTACACCGGCGGCAAGGAAAAGGAACTGGAACGCCAACTGCGCCAATTCCGCTTCCCCATCCTCAAATAATAAATACAACAAACACGATGGCATTGGCGGCCCAGAAATAAAAGACAACTCAAACAACTTTTACAACTCTTGTATGATGTTGTCAATAGTTGTCCAAGTTGTTTTTAATAATCTTAGCGTGAGGTTTTGACGAGGCGCACGGACATAAAGGAACACAATAAATACAAATAATTGATTTCCAAAGATTTGTATTTATTGTGTTTATTGTTTTCCCTTTATCCGTGTTGTCGTGAAGTGTGCGTCAGTGAATAGTCACCTGGGTGGCGCCGAAGCCGTACTCGCGGAAACTGGCGTCCTGGGCGGTGCAGCGCGGGTAGCGGCGCTTGAGTTCGCTCAGCAGGTGCTGGCGCAGTTTGCCCTCGCCCTTACCGTGAATGAAGACGATGCGCTGGCCGTGCTTGTTGATGTTGGCATCCATCACCTCGCGGAACTTGTCCATCTGGTACTCGAGGATGGCACCGGGCGTCATGCCGTTCAGGTTATCCATCAGCGAGGAGATGTGCAGGTCCTGCACGATGATGCCGTTGTTGTCGGTCTTCTTTTGCACGGGCTTGCGCTGCGGACGGTCCATGCGTTTTTTCTCCTTCATGGCACGCTCCAGTTCGCCGCTGTCGATGCGCATCTGTCGTGCGGGACGGTCATTGGTGACAATCTCGATGGCGATGACGGGCACTTCAAAGTAGGGATTCTCATGGAAACAGTGCATCTTGTAGAACTTGGTCACATCGAGGCGCTGCTCAACGAGGGCGGGATTCTTCAACTTGAAGCCCTTGCCCTGCTTGAAGGCGACATACTGCACGGCGATGTGTGTCATGTCGTTCAGGTCGTCGTGACCGAACTCCTCGAGTTGTAACTGGATATTGGGCTCGACAATGCCGTGGTAGCGGGTTACCCACTCGCCGTCACCGTCGCCGCGCGTCATGTAGGTGAAATACAGGAAGTAGTTCGAGTCGTTGATCAGCGACGCATAGAAGGTGGTGGTGTTCAAGTGCTTGATTTCGCGTGCTTCATAGCCCAGCACGATGTTGAGCACCTCGCCCTCGGGGGTCTCCTCGATGGGCAGGACGGGCTCTGGAGCGGGTTGCGGCCTGGGAGCGGGTTTGTCGGGCTCCACCTGGCGGGTGCGAATGTCCAGCGGGCGGTCATAGGCCGATGCCTTGGTACCCGCCTGCCCCACGACCACCAGGTCGCGCTCCAGCGCGGGGCGCTCAAAGCCGTCCTCGTCCTCCACATAGACGGTCTTGCCGTCAATCCTGGAAACTCTGCCTCCTCCCACATCATTGAGGAAGCGCACGATATCGTTAACTTTTACATTCATGATTCCATTGTAGTTTATTAGGCGACAAAGGTAAACAATTCGGGCAACATTTACAACAATGGTGAAAACAGTTCAGAATAATGAAACCCCAAAAACTGATGCGATGAAGAGGATAAAAGCAAAAATCGCCAGCATATTAGCAAAAAAGAATTATATTTGCACCAGATATCTTTTAGAATCTTATAATGTTTAAACGATGAAGAAGTTTCTTGTAATTACATTAGTAACAGTAACGGTACTGTGTGTATCATGTGTGCAGCGTTCAACACGTGAAAAAGTGGTCGGTCATTGGGTGGACCAAATGTACAATGAGTATGTCTTTAATGAAGATGGTACAGGCCAACAAGGAAATACTGCGATCCTGGGTCTCTCTGACATGACATGGGAAATGAACGGTGACACCATCTTGTTGAAGGATGATATGGACGATAATTGTGGTAATATAGTTGACAGACGCATCATTGTCGATGCCTTTATTGACACGGTTATAAAAGATCAATCGTTGCATATCATGAGGTTGCGTATGGAGGACAAAAAATACTCAGTCCATGCCGAGTCAAATCATTGGATGGAAGAAAATTATTTGCGGGGGAAACTATCAACTCCCGGCTGGCTGATGTCAGAAGAAGGACTGGAATGGTTGGGCACGAATCAAGGAAAGGAATGGATGGCGTCAAAGGAGGGGACGGCTTGGCTCGCATCTCCCGAAGGCCAAGAACTTAAATCAACTGAATTCCATGAATTTGAATGGGCACGTTATGAGGACGTGATGAAACATTGATTCTCGTATAAAAGAGATCATCTTGATATTTGTATTGATGGAGGGGCGGGGTGTCGCAAATACCCGATAAGCCCTTGGAGACATCAAACAAAACTATTAGTGGCATCCACCATGCAGTGGATGCCACTAATGATTTTACTTAAAGTCCAGGTTAATACTTGTGATCGGTGTTGTCGAGTTCGTCGCTGGTGAGTTTGCGGTGGTCCATCTTGTACCAGCAGTAGGCGATGTAGGCCAACACGAAGGGCACGAGAATGCTCACGACGCTCATCACCTTGAGGGTGAACTCGCTCGATGAACTGTTGCGCAGGGTGAGCGAACTCTTCACGTCGAGCAGCGAGGGCAGGTAGGCGGTGTCGTTGTAGCCCACCACCCAGAAGAGTGTCATCACCACCAGTACTGTGCCGATGCCTGCAGGCCAGATGCCGCACTTGTAGTCGCCCTTCATCAATGTCTTTCCGATGCCGTAAAGTACCATACCGACGCCGATGAGCATAATCACAAGCGCCCACCACATCGTCAAGTAGTTATGCAGGTACTTATAGGGTATCCACATCCACTTCATATTGCCGTTGGCGTCACAGTCCTGTCCCATGCCGGGCGAAGTGAGTATTACCACCACGACGGCTATGAACAATGGCACGAACACTCCCGCATTGATGAGCAGCAGGTGGCGCTGGCTGGCATTGACCTCGTCATCGTTGATGTTGTTGATGAAGTAGAGTGACGCCAGCGTGCGGGCCAGGAAGAACACCATCACGCCGAACAGCAGGCACTTCCAGTTAGCGATGGCCTCCAAGCCATGCTTGGGTCCCCACTGAGAAATGATAGACTGGCCATCCATGTTGAGGATGTTGCTCTTGACGACCGTGAATTCTGCACCGAAGAACATCGTGGCAACTGCCACGCCCAGCAGGACTGGGCCCACGATGCCGTTGATGAGCAGCAGCGTGTCATAAAAGCGTGAGCCATAGATGTTGCCTGGCTTGGAGCGATATTCATAACTGATGGCTTGGATGACGAAACTGAACAGGATGAGCATCCAGAGCCAGTATGCACCACCGAAACTCGTGCTGTAGAACAGCGGGAACGAAGCGAAGAAAGCGCCGCCAAAGGTTACCAAGGTCGTGTAGGTCAACTCCCACTTGCGGCCCATCGAGTTGATGAGCAACGCGCGCTTGTCGGGCTTGGTGTAATGGATGAGCATCGACTGGCCTCCCTGCACCATGAGCAGGAACACCAGCAATGCGCCCAGCACCGAAATGATGAGCCACCAGTAATTCTGTAAAAGATTATATGTTGTCATATCTTGGGTCCTCCTTGCTTTTAATCATTAACGGTGTCTAAATCGGTCTGTGACTTCTTGGAAATCTGCTTGCAGATGATGCTGATGTCGGCAATCAGTAAGGCCGTGAAAATTACGGCAAAGATCCAGAAGGTCACCTGCACGTAGCCGGCGCTCAGGTCGCTGATGGCCACCTTGTTGGGCATCAAGTCCTGAATGGTCCAGGGCTGACGTCCCACCTCGGCGACAATCCATCCGCTGGCGCTGCACAAGTAGGTCAGCGGCACGGTGATGATGGCAAGGCGGTACCACCACTTGCTCCATTTTGCCTTGTCCAGGATGTTGGGCTTGTAGACAAACAACAGGGCCAACAACAGGAAAAGTAGCAAGTAACCGCCCACGGTCACCATGAAGTGGAAGGTGTAGAACGTCAAGGGCACATTGGGGATGGCCTCCTCGGGGCGTTCAAGGTAGCCGTAGCCGAAGTGCTTGAAATCGGTGTTGAGGATGCTTTGGATACTGTCACGCATCAACATGTTGCCACTGTTATTAGGTGCACTGTACTGCGAGAGCAGTTCCTGCAACTGCTTTCCGCGCTCCATGCGCTCGGCATACGGGATGGTGTTCACCGCGTTGCCCTCGCTGTCATAACTCACACCGTTGATGATGTCCTCGATGCCGGGGACAAAGGCATCGAAATCATGGGTGGCCAGGAACGAAAGCCCCTTGGGGATGCTGATGTCAAACAGATAGGGGTCCTGGTCGTCAAAGGCCTGCTTAGACGGGTTCAGGATACCGAATGCCACAATCGACTGACCCTGGTCGCCCTTGTACAGGCCCTCCATCGCAGCCAGTTTCATGGGCTGGTACTTGGCGACGGTCACAGCGCTCGTGTCGCCGGTAATCATCGTCAACACGATGCCGATGGCACCCACCCAGGCGCCCACCTTGAGGCTGCGCCAGCAGTGGTCCATGTTGCGCTTCTTGAGCATCATCCAGCCACACACGCCGCACACGAACACGCCGCCTAATGCCCACGCACTGAGCACCGTGTGGAAAAACTTGCTCATCGCCATCGGCGAGAGCGCCACGGCGGCAAAACTCGTCATCTCGTTGCGCATTGTCTCGGGGTTGAATTCGCAGCCCGTGGGATACTGCATCCACGCATTGGCTACAAGGATCCACAACGCCGACAGGCTTGCACCGATGGCAGTGAGCCATGTGGCTGCAAGGTGGAACTTGGGACTCACCTTCTTCCACCCGAAGAACATCACAGCGATGAATGTCGATTCCATAAAGAAGGCCAGGATGCCCTCCACTGCCAGCGGAGCGCCGAAGATGTCGCCCACAAACCAGCTGTAGTTGGACCAGTTGGTGCCGAACTCAAACTCCAGAATGATGCCCGTGGCAACGCCGATGGCGAAGTTCACCCCGAAGATGGTCATCCAGAACTTGGTTGTCGCGAGCCACTTCTCGCTCTTGGTCTTCAGGTATATCGTTTCCATCACGGCGACGATGATACCCAGGCCCAGCGTCAATGGCACGAACAGCCAATGGTATATGGCCGTCAGTGCGAATTGCGCCCTCGACCAGTCAACAACATTGATTAATTCTTCCATACTTATTCGGTTTTTGGTTGTGTAAGTTTTTAGTCGTCAGCGTGGTCAGCGTCCACAGGCTCCTGGTTGCCGGTCAACTGTTGCCTGACATACTCGGCCTTCTCCTGATTGGTGTCACACTTGGTGCTCAGGAAATCAGGGAAGAAGAGAAACTTGAGGACGAAGAAAAAAATGAACAGCTTAATACCGATGATGAACCATAGCGTCTTGCCCACAGTCATGCTGCGGAATCCATCGTAGTACAAATGGAAAACGCGCGACCAGAATCCACGATTGATGTCTTGGTTCTCGCTCATGGCATAAAGAGGATTAATGTTAACGAATTGACAAAATTAGTGAAAAAAATTAAATTTCCAAAACAATTGACCATTTTTTGGCCTAAAAAATGAAAATATCTATCATCAATCAAAAATAATATGAGAATTCCGTTAATTCGCTGACTTGTAGTTCGGGAATAATATCTAAATTTGTAGCATGATACTTAAAGAAGCGATAGAACAACTCAAGAATGGCTTGGCAGGAATCTGTGAGCCCGGCGAAGCGCAGGCGATGATTCGTATCATCTGCGAGGATGTGTTTAACTATGACCCAGTGGATGTCGCACTGCGCCAGGATAGTGAATTGCCTGATTTCGCACCGCAGCGCATCGCCGACATCATTGCCCGGTTGCAGCGGCACGAGCCGTTGCAGTACATCGTAGGCAGCGCCCGTTTCCACGGCCACCGCTTCAAGGTGACCCCCGTTGTACTCATCCCTCGCCCTGAGACCGAGCAACTCGTTGACCTGATTGTCGATGAGAATCCGGACAGCGACCTGCGGGTCCTAGACATCGGCACCGGCAGCGGCTGCATTGCCATTTCGCTGGCCAGGGCGTTGAAGTTTGCCCAGGTCGACGCGCTTGATGTGTCGCGTGATGCGCTGGCGGTGGCAAGGGAAAATGCAGCGGCACTCAAGGTCAAGGCGCGCTTTTTTGAGAGTGATATACTGTCACCGCAGCCACCTGCCCGTTATGACATCATCGTGAGCAATCCGCCCTATGTGTGCTGGAGTGAACGGGAGGCCATGGAGCGCAATGTGCTGGATTACGAGCCTGGTCAAGCATTGTTTGTGCCTGACAACGACCCATTGCTTTTCTATAAGGCGATAGTGCCCTATGCCGCCCAGTCGCTGGAGCGCGGCGGGCACCTGTATCTCGAAATCAATCAGCGCTTTGGCAACGAGATGAGGCGTTTGCTTGAGGATAGCGGCTTTGATGAGGTGCGTATCATCGAGGACAGTTATGGCAAGGTACGCTTTGCTGCCGCTGTTATCAAGTAGCCGTGACAACGAATAATACGCAACGAGTTTTACAAATTAAGCTGATTAATTTGTTGGATAATCATTAGTGTAATTAGCGTAATTGGTCGTTTCAATAATTGGAGACTGATGGTTGTTGACGAGAAATATATGCGCCGTGCCTTGCAGCTGGCGCGCCTGGGGGCTGGCCATGCTTCGCCCAACCCCATGGTGGGTGCAGTGATTGTAGGCCCCGATGGCAATGTCATCGGCGAGGGCTGGCACCGCAGGTGCGGCGAGGGCCATGCCGAGGTGAATGCCGTTGCCAGTGTCAAGGATAGCAGCTTGCTCAAGGACAGTACGCTATATGTAACGCTTGAGCCCTGTTCCCATTATGGAAAGACACCGCCTTGTGCCCGCTTGATCATCGAGCGGGGCATTCCCCGTGTGGTGGTGGGGTGTCTAGACCCCTTTGTCAAGGTGTCGGGCCGTGGCGTTTCCATGCTGCGTGAGGCGGGGATAGAAGTTACCGTCGGCCTGCTGGAGCAAGAGTGCCGCATGCTGAACCGCCGTTTCATGACCGCACACACTTCCGGGCGTCCCTGGATTCAACTCAAGTGGGCCCAGACCACCGACGGCTTTATCGCACGGCCGCCTGATGCCGGCGAGAACCCGCTGCGCATGTCTACTCCCGTGACGATGTGCCTGATGCACCGCCAGCGGGCGTTGTGCGATGCCATTGTGGTGGGCGCAGCCACTGCCCGCGTCGACAACCCATCGCTCACCACCCGCCGCTGGCCGGGACAGTCGCCGCTGCGTGTGGTGCTGTCGCGCGACTTGTCGATAGGCGGCAACCTTAAACTGCTTACCGACACGCTTCCCACCATCGTCTATAATGGCAAGAAAAACGAGGTGGCCGGAGCGGTGGAGTATGTCAAGATGGACACATCGAGCCCCCGCTCCTGGCTCGAGGACTTGTACCGCCGCGGCGTGACCAGCGTCATGGTCGAGGGCGGTGCTGTGGTGCTGAAGGAATTGATTGACGCTGGCTTGTGGGACGAGGCCCGTGTCGAGGTCAGCCCGCGCAGGGTGGGAAAGGGCGTGGATGCGCCCGTCATTGATGGGCAAGTCGTGAGCCGTGAGGCCATTGACGGCAACACCATCATCTATTTGATACCGGCAACTTGTGCTGATTAAGGGCCGCTGGCCGTCACCTGGCCGATGTCGCGTGATGCGATGGCGGCACTTGTTCGTTAAAAAGGTGTAAAAAGCACCGTAAATCCGTTTATTATCTTTAACGGGTATATTCCGTGTGGTTTTGAAATAGTAATTTTACCCGCTGAAAATAGGCTCATCACATTATTAATTGAGAAAAATCCCGTGTATGACGGAATTTTTTTGTAATTTTGCCGTTTGTAACAAAAGAACGAACTACGAAGATAACGATAATGACAAATAAAGCTTCATTATACCTTGTGCTGGCAATGGCAGTTATGCTCTTGTCGCTTCCTGCGCTTGTCGCATGTAACCATGATGACAAAGATGACGACAGCGTCTACTCCTATAGCGACAGTGAACAGACTACACTCGTGACCGGTTTCTCGCTGCAGCCTGATGCCGAAGTGCTTGCCAGCCTGGACTCGGTGCATTTCACCATCGACTATGATAACGGTTTGATTTATAATGCCGACTCGCTGCCTAAGGGCACCGACATCAGCGCCTTGAAGGTGAATGTTGAGTTCCTGAACACGGTCCGCTCAGCCGTCTTTACCATCACCGGAGCCACAGAGCAGGCCGACACGACCATCAATTATGCTAAAATGATGACCCAGAGTCTTGACTTCACAGGCAAAACCGTGCTGACGGTAACCTCGGGCGATGAGAGCCAGGTCAAGGACTATGAAATCAAAATCCTCGTTCACCATGTGAACCCCGACTCGCTGGTCATACCCATGTCGTGGCGCCGTGACCTGCCTGGTTATGAGAGCAACCTCAAGGGTCACAAGGCCGTGAAGCAGGGCGATGTGTACCGCATCCTGACCTATGACGGCAACCAGTGCAAGATGTTGACAGCAACCTCCCCCAACCAGGGCAATTGGGACAGCCAGACGGTGAATGTGCCGTTTGAGCCTCAGGTGCAGACGCTGGTGGCCACCCCGTCGGCCTTGTATATGCTTGACACCGATGGCGAGCTTTTCACCTCGGCCGATGGCACCGAGTGGACCTCGTGCGGTGTGTTGTGGCACAGCCTGTTGGGAGCCTACGAAGACCGAGTGCTGGGTGTGATGGGCGATGCTGGCAGTTATTATCATGACGAGTATCCCCGTACCGACGACTTTGTCCCGACCGAGATTGAGGACGGGTTCCCCATTGCCCATTCCTCGGAATTGATGCAGACCATCAACGAGTGGACTTTATCCCAGCAGGCACTGCTTGTGGGTGGCGTGGACAGTGGCGGCCAAGCGCTGAGTGATGTCTGGGGGTATGACGGCACCCGTTGGGGCAAGATCAACAACATCCACAGCACGGCTATGCCGGCCTTGACCGATGCCACGCTGTTTGCCTACTATACCTACCGTCCCGTTACGGGCGTCCGCCGTTACAGCTGCCAGTCAACATTGTATGTCATGGGTGGCAAGCTTTCCGACGGCAGCCTCAACAGTTCGATTTACCTGTCCAACACCCAGGGAGTCACCTGGACGGTCGGGGATTCGACGGTAGCCCAGCCCAGCCACATGCCCGAGTTCTATGGCGCACAAGCGTTTGTAAACTACGAGAACATGTCGGTTGCCGGTAGTGCCGCCAACGGACCGAAACGCATTGTCGCTCCTATCATGTCATGGGATTGCCCTTACTTCTATCTGTTCGGCGGTTACAATGACCAGGGTGTGCTGCTGCCCCATGTGTGGCGTGGAGTATACCTGCGCCTGACCAACAATCCGGTATATTGATTGAGATGAAGAAATCGTTGTATATAGTTCTGATAGCGTTGCTCACCGCAATTGCCGCAACGGCCCAGCAGTACAAGTACGAGGTGGGTCCCACATTGGGCATGTCGGGTTATCTGGGCGATGTGAACAACAGCAACCTGTTCAAGCATCCCGGAGTGACGGGCGGCGCCATGTTCCGCTATGCCCACAACAGCCGTTGGGCATTCAAGGCCAACCTGAACTATGCCAGCATCAGCGGCAACAGCAAGGATATTGAAACCCAGTTCCCCGATGAGATGGAATATGACTTCTCGTCAAGCCTCATCGATCTGGGCTTCACTGCCGAGTTCAATTTCTTGAACTACGGCCGCGGCCCGATGTACAAGAAATACAAGCCCATCTCGCCCTATATGGTTGCCGGTGTGGGCTTTGTGTTCGCCATCAGCAACGGCCACAACCAGGCGTCGTTCACGATACCCATCGGCATCGGTGTGAAATACAAGTTCAAAGACCGCCTGAATCTGGGCTTTGAGTTTACGATGCGCAAGGAATTCAGCGACCGCATCGACCACTTGAGCGACCTGTACGGCATCAAGCACTCGTTTGCCAAGAACACCGACTGGTACAGTTTTGCCATGTTCTCGGTGTCCTACGAGTTCGGCAAGCGGTGCATCAAGTGCAACTATATAGAATAAAGCATTACGCAATGTCAACACTCAGCGAAAAAATACAGCAACTTGACCCGACGCGCATACCACGGCATGTCGCCATCATCATGGACGGCAACGGCCGTTGGGCCAAGCAGCATGGACAGGAACGCAGTTTCGGTCATGAGAACGGAGTGGCCACCGTGCGCCAGGCTACCGAGATAGCCAGTGAGGTGGGCGTGAAATACCTGACACTGTACACCTTCTCGACCGAGAACTGGAACCGTCCGCAGGACGAGGTCGATGCCTTGATGAACCTCATCGTGGTGAGCATCGAGCAACAGACCCCCGACCTGATCAAGAACAATGTGAGACTGACCACCATTGGCGACATGGGGCGCATGCCCGAGTTTGCCGTCAACCGCTTGCGCAAGTGCATGCAGGACACCGGGCACTGCACCGGTCTGGTCTTGTGCTTGGCATTGAGTTATTCCTCTCGCTGGGAAATCGTTGAGGCTTGCCGCAAGCTGGCCCGTGATGCTGCCGCAGGCGCGGTCGACCCCGCCGACATCAACGACGAGATGTTTGCCTCGCGCTTGTCCACCCACGACATGCCGGACCCCGACTTGCTCATCCGCACCGGTGGCGACCTGCGCGTGAGCAATTATCTGTTGTGGCAGATTGCTTATAGCGAATTATACTTCACTTCAAAATATTGGCCCGATTTCACCAAGGAAGACTTTGTTGAGGCGATAGCCGACTTCCAGGCGCGTGAGCGACGCTACGGGAAAACGAGCGAACAGGTTAATGACGAAAAATGAAGAAAAACCCGATAATGAAAACCAAGCACAAGTTGTTGTCGTTGCTGTCGATGGCCATGCTGCTGCCCGTTGCGGCAGGAGCCCAAGAGACGCAAACGGTCAACGATACCATCTATAATCCCAAAATCGTCTTCACGGCTTCGCCCACCAAGTATGAAATCGCGGGCCTGCGTGTCGAGGGCGTGGATAACTATGATGAGAGCATCATCATCGGCTACTCGGGACTGGCAATTGGTCAGCGGGTGGATATCCCCGGTGATGACATCAAGAATGCCGCCAAGCGTTTTTGGCGGCAGGGACTGTTCTCCAAGGTGCAGATCCAGGTTGAGAAAATCTACCAGGACCAGGCATGGCTGGTGTTTAACCTGCGCCAGCAGCCGCGTGTGTCCCAGGTGAACTACAACGGCATGAAGAGCGGCGAGAAGAAGGACATCATGGAGCGCCTGAATTTCCAGCCGGGCAGCCAGATGACCCCCAACATCGCCGACCGCATCAAAATCATCATCGAGAAGTATTATGCCAACAAGGGTTTCGGCCAGGCAACATGTGAGGTCGTGCAGGTGCCCGACCTGAGCAAGCAGAACGAGGTGATTGTGAACATCAATGTCGACAAGCACGAGAAAATCAAGGTGCACAAGATTTACATCGAGGGCAACGAGGTGTTGAGCGACAGCAAGATCAAGCGCACCATGAAGAAGACCAACGAGAAGAATAACCTGTGGAAAATCTTCTCGCAGAAGAAGTTTGTCCAGAGCGACTACGAGGCCGACAAGCAACTCATCATCGACAAGTACAACGAGAAGGGTTACCGCGACGCTGTGATTGTGAAAGACAGCGTGGTCCCCTACGACGAGAAGAGCGTTGACATCTATCTAACCGTGGATGAGGGTAAGCGCTACTATATCTCAGATATCACTTGGGTGGGTAACACGGTCTATCCCTCGGTCATCCTGGACGAGATTCTGGGCATCAAGAAAGGTGATGTCTACAATCAGAAACTGCTCACCAAGCGCACCCAGGAAGATGACGATGCCGTGTCCAACCTGTACCTCAACAATGGTTACCTCTTCTATCAACTGATTCCCATCGAGACCAAAATCGAGGGCGACAGCATTGACTTGGAGATGCGCATGTATGAGGGTAAGCAGGCCCGCATTAACAAGGTGGTCATCAACGGTAACGACCGCTTGTATGAAAAGGTGGTGCGCCGTGAGCTGCGCGTGCGTCCCGGTGACCTGTTCTCCAAGGACGACCTCATGCGTTCGGCTCGAGAGATTGCCCAGACGGGACACTTCGACCCCGAGAAAATGGACATCCGTCCTGAACCCAATCCCGATAATGGCACCGTGGATATCATCCTCAACCTCGAGAGCAAGGCCAACGACCAGGTCGAGCTGAGTGCGGGTTGGGGCCAGACCGGTGTCATCCTCAAGGCATCGTTGAAGTTCACCAACTTCTCCATTCAGAATCTGCTGCACCCGTCGTCCTACAAGGGACTCATCCCGCAGGGCGAGGGCCAGACCTTTACCATCAGCGCCCAGACCAACGCCAAGTACTACCAGGCCTACAGCGTGTCGTTCCTCGACCCGTGGTTTGGCGGCAAGCGTCCCAACTCGCTGTCGGTATCGGCCTTCTACAGCCGCCAGACGGGTATCAACTCGTCCTACTATAGCCAGTTGTACCAGAATGCGATGTACAACTATTACAACAATTATTATGGCATGGGCGGCTATGGCTACGGTTACGGCGGTTACGGCGGCTATGGCGGTTACAACTACTATGAGAACGCCTACGACCCCAACAAGTACCTGCAGATGGCCGGTGTGACGGTGGGCTTCGGTAAGCGACTCAAGTGGCCTGATGACTACTTCACCTTCATGGCATCAGTAAGTTACCAGTGGTACAGCCTCAAGAACTGGGAGTACCTCTATTATATGAAGAATGGTGTTTCCAATTCGATTGTGTTTGGACTGACCCTGCAGCGCAACAGTATCGACAACCCATTGTATACCCGCAAGGGCAGCACCTTCACCCTGAGCTTCAATGCCACGCCGCCGGCCAGCCTGTTCGGCAAGAAAAACTGGCAGGCCCTGAGCGAGAGCAAGACCGAAGCCTCCAAGAAGGAGCTGTACAAGTGGATTGAGTACTGGAAACTGAAGTTCCAAGCCCGCACCTACACGCCGCTCACCGACCCCGACGGCCGCTGGACGCTGGTGCTGATGACCCGTGCCGACTTCGGTCTGCTGGGCAGCTGGAACAAGTGGCTCAAGTCGCCGTTCGAGACCTTCTATGTGGGTGGTGACGGTATGTCGGGCTCTTACACCTATGCCACCGAGACCATCGCCCTGCGCGGTTACGAGAACGGCGCGTTCACGCCTTACGGCTCCGAGGGTTATGCCTATGACCGCTTTGCCGTTGAGTTGCACTTCCCGCTGATGCTCTCGCAGAGCGCCACCATCTATCCCCTGGTGTTCATCGAGGGCGGTAATGCCTGGACCAGTGTCAAGGACTTCAACCCGTTCAACATCAAGCGCTCGGCTGGTGTGGGTGCCCGCATCTTCCTGCCGATGATTGGTATGATGGGTATCGACTGGGGTTACGGTTTCGACAAGGTCTTCGGCGAGAAGGGCGGCAGCAACTTCCACTTCGTACTCGGTCAGGAGTTCTAATGTGATTTCCAAAAAAAGACTTGCTGAATAAACGATTTGGTAAATAGTCAGTCTAAAAGTCGAATTTTTTAACACAACAATCTATAATAATGAAGAATATGAAAAGGATAGCTTTAATTGCAGTGGCGCTTGTCGCCGGTTTTATGGCCGCCCACGCGCAGAAGTTTGCTTTGATGGACATGGAGTATGTCCTGAAGAACATTCCTGCCTATGAGATGGCCAACGAGCAGCTCAACCAGGTGTCGCAGCGCTGGCAGCGCGAGGTCGACGAACTCAAGAAGGAGGCCGACACGATGTATAAGAACTATCAGGCCGACATGGTGTTCCTGACCGACGACCAGAAGAAGAAGAAAGAGACCGAAATCACCGATAAGGAGAAAGAGGCTCAGCAGCTGCAGTACAAGTACTTTGGTCCCCAGGGCGAATTGTTCAAGAAGCGCCAGTCGCTCATCAAGCCCATCCAGGACGACATCTACAATGCATGCAAGAAGGTGTGTGAGGAGCGTGGCTTCCAGGTCATCTTTGACCGCGCCAGCAGCCAGAGCATCATCTATGCCTCGCCCCGCATCGATGTGAGCAACGAGATTCTCGAGAAAATGGGTTACAAGTAATTCAAGTTTCCCTGATACTTGAAGTTTAGAGTTTAGGGTTTAGAGTTTAGAGAAAAGAGAGATTCTGAACACTGAGCGATAACGATAGAATTCAGACAATATACTAGTATACTAACAAAGAAAATCATTTTTAGACATGTTTAAAAGATTTATGCTCTTAGCCGTTATGGCTACCACGCTGTGCCTCGGAGCACAGGCTCAGAAATTCGGTTACATCAACACCAACGAGATCTTTAATGTGATGCCCGAAAAGGTGACCGCCGAGAACACTCTCAAGCAGGTGAGCGACAAGTATGAGGCCGAATTCAAGAACCTGCAGGACGCTTTCCAAAAGAAGATGGCCGAGTATGAGGCAGCCGACCAGGACCCCAGCACTCCTCAGGCCATCAAGGACCGTCATAACCAGGAATTGCAGGATGACTATGTGAAGATTCAGAACTTCCAGCAGACCGCTGCCCAGGATATGCAGAAGCAGCAGGATATGCTCATCGCCCCCATCACTCAGAAACTGCAGAATGCCATTCAGGCCGTCGGCGCTGAAGGTGGTTACACCTTCATCTTTGACCAGGCTGCAGGCTCGATTCTCTACACGGGCACCAATGCCGAGGATGTGAGCACCAAGGTGAAAGCCAAGTTGGGTATTAAGTAAATTCTGATATATAATACGCAAGACACGATTTAGTTAAGATGTTGATCCCCTTGTGAACCTGGTGTTCATGAGGGGATTATTTGTAGCGCGGGAACATGGATTGCCAAAAATAATCTCAAAAATAATCAATCAATCGGGAATTTTATTACTTTTGCAAAAAGCAACCTGTATTGAGTCATGCTGTGGTGGTAGCCGTCCAGTGCGGTTCTTAATGGGGTAGTTCATAAGACAATCAAGATAATGATGGCTTTCCTGGAGGTATGTCAGATTTAAAATAATTAATGTTATGATGAAGAGTTTATTGACAATGTTGCTGTTGTGTGCCGCCACGATCATCTCATGCGATGGCAAACAGAACCAGGCACAGGCTGGCACAGCCGTCGTGGATGCTCCTGAAGTAACAGTGGAAGAAGAGCCTTACGATTTCGAAGCCCTTGCCAAGGCCATTGAAGGCAGTACTTATATATATATGTTAGACTGTGGTGCACTCTCTGTGGACAAGGGCGACGAGCGGTTTTATATCGACCTGCAGGGAAACATATTGGATAGTCGGCCTGAGGAAGAGGTGGATCCCAATGCACTGAGGGCGCGATACAATGATGGACTATATGGTTATGTCGATGCCGAGGAAAAACTGGTCATTCCTTATCGGTATCATTTCGCCTGCGATTTCAGTGATGGCATGGGCCTGGTCATCAACGACTCCCACCTGGTCGGCTATATCAACACGAAGGGCGAATTGGTCATACCTTATCAGTACGAAACCCCATCCGAGAGCAACGGTAATGATTTCCATGAAGGACTTTGTGCCGTTGTCGTGGACGGTGACTATGAATGGTTCAGTTATATTGACAAGACTGGCAAACTGGCTTTTCCGGGCATCTTCAGTCAGGCTGGCGATTTCAGCGAGGGTCTGGCTGCCGTTACGACGACGGGCGAAGAAATCCAAAGAGGCTATATCGACCATTCAGGCAAGATGGTGATTACATTGCCTGAAGGGTGGTGACAAGACAGGCAAGCGGCTCTTCCAGGTGAATAGAGACATTGTGTACACAGGCAACGACATCATCTATTCACATGGCCTTGCTGTTGTCATAGGTAAAGGCAAATATGAGCATATATGGGGCCTCATGGACAAGAGAGGCCGCATCACCTTCTGCCTCGACGAGGAGGACAATTAGAGATTACAGTCCGCTTGTGCTCACCATCCACCGTCGAGTCAAGGTGATAAAAGCGCTTTTGAGACCACTTGAGTGTGGATTTTGACATCATGGTGCCAAAAAACTTGCTGAAATCATCTGCAATACAAGATAATTCCGTAATTTTGTCATCGGTGATTACTGCGGCTATGGGTTGTAACCCTTTGCGCTTTAACACGATAAAGGTATAACATTTTTAGCCAATCACCAAGTGTCCAGATAGTTGTGTTTTGTATAACTCGCTTTAAACAAGAATCGATATGAAAAAAATCAGTGTATTATTTTTGCTGATGTCCCTGGCGATGATGTCGTGGGCACAAGGTCAGTTGACCGCCTATTACGCCAAAGTCGATATCGATAATTACAAGAAGGGGCAGTTGATTGTGGACACCAACGACCCCATCAACCGCATGGTGGACTATAACAAGTCGCTGTATAGGTATGAGGGTAATGAAGGAGATGAGCAGGGCTACTATATCCTGTTCGACAAGTCACAGATCACCGTCAAGAAGTACCAGATGTCGCCGCTGCCCGTGAAGTTGGTGCGTGATGGCGCTGTTTTTCAGTCTCGTGACGGGTTTGAAATACGCATTTTCCCCGCCAATGCCAACGGGCACGGTTTCTATGGGCTTGACGAAGACTTCCAGCCCTATTATGATGCCGAACAGACGGCGGCCCATCAGCATTATTATGTGCTGAGCGGAAGATTCCAGTGTGTTTCTGACCCCGATGGGTTCTTCTTTGAAGAACCCCTGGAGGTCGAGGACGGCAACATCAAGTTGTATATCTACGGGACTGAAATCGGGTATACCTCCGACGACCCCGACAATGTGCGCAATCGTCCTTACATGATGGGCTTCCTGGAGGAGGAATGGTCAGCCCCCGAGGATTATGAATACGGCGTTTCGGCCTATGACGGTGCGGGCAACCTATTGGTTGACGCCACGCGTATCGTGGATATCCCCACCTCACTGTCTATTGCCTATATCGAGGCCGAGGATGCCCTCTATGTCGATGGTACCTTGTACTATCGGCAGAAATGACTTGACCGGGGAGACATGCCGCAAGGCATCGCCTGGTTAAGCCTCATCAACCTGAATAATCAACAAAGAACAGATAGAATGATATGAAGAAGATTTTAGTGATTGCTATGGCGCTGATGCCGCTGATGCTCATGGCCCAGGCCAAAATCGGCATCGTCAATTCGCAACAGATTTTTGACCTCATGCCTGAGAAGGCTGCCGCCGAAGCCCAGTTGAAGACCCTGAGCGAGCAGTATCATGCCGAGTATGAGCTGCTGCAGAGTGAGTTTGACAAGAAATATGCTGATTACCAGACCGTGGCTGCCGACCCATCGATGCCCGAAACCATCAAGGAACGCCGTGTGCATGAACTGCAGGAGAGCGATAAGAAGATGCGTGAGTTTGAGCGCCGTGCCGCCGACGACATTGCCGCCACGCGCGCTGCACTGACCAAACCGATTACCGACAGAATCCAGGCCGCCATCCGCACAGCAGGCAGTCATGCTGGCCTCGATGTGGTGTTTGACACCGCAGTCACGCCTGTCGCCTACACCGGCCCCGCTACAGTCGACCTTACACCGATGGTGAAAACCATCCTGGGACTAAAGTAATCCTTTAGTGTACCTTGTTGGCGGTGTCGCCTTGAAGTGAGCCCCAAAAGTTGGACAAAAACTTTTGGGGTTCACTTCAACTTGGGGCGTGGTAACTGGCGAGCCCATTTAATGGCTCTCATGCCTCCACCGACGATGCTTGGGGACTGTGTACAGGTATCAGAACTGGAAGTAGATGAACTGCGCGTCGCGGTCGAGGCTTGCCAGCGAGATGCCGATGAGCAGCCCCCAGTAGATAATCCAGCGCACTACTGTGGGGAAGGGCAAGCGGGCCAGCGGAAATTCCTGCTTGCGGCCCAGCCACTCGATGACGAAGAACGGCACAACATACCAGATGGCCTCGCCGAAGGCTGGCAACACGAGCCAGGCACCGTGAGCTATCACATCGCAGATCTGTCCAAGATGGGTGATGCCTTTGGCACGGAAGGCGATGAAAACCATCGCAAATAGGAAGAAAGTCAGCAGGCATTGCGGCAACTCCCGCCACGAGGCATGCTCGCTGAACCGACGGCGCGGCATGAAAATGAACGGTAGCAACAGCAGGCCGTTGACCGTGCCCCAGATGACAAAGGTCCAGTCGGCGCCGTGCCACAGTCCTGACAGGGCAAACACAATCATCGTGTTTACTGCCGTGCGCCACTTGCCGCGACGGGAGCCGCCCAAGGGGAAGTAGACATAGTGGCGGAACCATGTCATGAGCGAGATGTGCCACCGTTGCCACAATTCCTTCATATTGCGTGAGAAGAACGGGTAGCGGAAGTTGGGCTGCAGCCTGATGTTAAGCAGGCGGGCCGAACCGATGGCGATGTCGCTGTAGCCCGAGAAGTCGGCATAAATCTGGACGGCAAACAACAGTCCCGCCCATATCATTCCCGTGGCCGAATAGGAGTAGGGGTTGGCAAACAGTTTGTCGACATAGAAGCCCACGCTGTCGGCAATGATGACCTTCTTGGCCAGACCCCACAGTATCTGGCGCATGCCGGTGACGGCGGTGTCGTAGTCAAACTCCTTCTTACGCTGGAATTGCGGCAGCAGGTTGATGGCCCGTTCGATGGGGCCCGCCACCAGTTGGGGGAAGAACGAGATGAAGACGCTGAAGGCTACCACATCGCGCGTGGCTTTGACCTCGCCGCGATAGACATCGACGGTGTAGCTGATGGCCTGGAAGGTATAGAACGAGATGCCCACAGGCAACAGGATATTTAGCGTGGGCCAATCGGGCGAGAGGCCGAACAAACCCAGCAGGTGCACAAAACTGTCGCGCAGGAAATTAAGATACTTGAACACACCCAGTATGCCCATGTTGAGCACTATGTTGGCAGCGGCCCACCACTTGTCGCTTCGGCAGCGCCCGCCCTTCATCATCAGTGCCGTGAACCAGGTGGACAGCGTTGTGAGCAGGATGAGGCTCAGCATGCGCCAGTCCCACCAGCCGTAAAACACATAACTGGCCACGAGCAGGAACAGGTTCTGGCACTTGAGATGACGCCGCAATCCCCAATAGACGAAAAACACGATTGGGAGGAACAGGGCATAGGTGTAAGTGTCAAACTGCATAAACTGTTGAAATGCTGAACCAATCGGCAAAGATAGTGCAAGCCGAACACAATGGCAAGAAAAAGCCATTTTTCTTCCATTGTTGAGGCGCAGCCTATCTTGCCCGGGCACCAACAACGGCAGTGCAGGGAACGATAGTGCAAGCCGAACACAATGGCAAGAAAAAGCCATTTTTCTTCCATTGTTGAGGCGCAGCCTATCTTGCCCGAGCGCCGACAGCTGCAGTGCAGGCTATGGGCCGCGCCTGTCTCTTAGAGCGGGCACCGACAGCGGCAAAGGGTGAAACTACAAGCCGGGTTGTTGCTGTGAAGCTGCGAGGTAAGCCTGAGCGTTGGCTATGGCGATGTCTGTGACTTGTTGGGGGGTAAGGTGGATGGCTTGGGCGACGAGGTCAGCCACCTGGCTGATGGGGATGGGGCTGTCATCGGTCTCGATGAGCAGACGGTCGAGTGGGGTGGCGGCGAGGGTGTCGATATTGAAGCGGGGTCCGAAGGACAGGTAGCAGCCGTGGTCGAGCAGGAGTTGTGCCACGCGTTGATTGGCGCGCATGCCGTGGATGGCGAGAGGCACATGGATGAGTCCTGCCTGCCGCCTGACATCGAGGATGCGTTGGGCTGTCCTGACACAGTGAACAACGACAGGTTTGCCCAGGGCATGTGCGAGCTGCAGGTGGCGCAGAAATGCTGTGGCCTGGGTGTCGAGGTCACCGCCACGCAGGGAGTCCATGCCTGTCTCGCCGATGGCAAGCACCTGGGGATGCCCGGCACATCGCTGGAGCAGTATCCAGTCGTCCTCGGTGAGGGTGTCGATGCCATGCCACGGATGGAAGCCCACCGAGTAGTGGCGCCCTGGTTGGGGGTCGAAGTGCCGCGGATCTACCGAGATGAGTGCATCCTGGGCATCGGGGCGGTGGGTATGGAAGTCGACGATGGGCATTTTAGTTTCTGGTTTCTGGTCCCTAGTCCCTGGTTTTTAGATTTTAGGGAACGGGGTCATAACCGCTGCCGCCCCAGGGGTTGCATCGCAGGATGCGCCACACTGCCAGTGCGAGCCCCTTGAAAGGGCCATGCTTGCGTATGGCCTCGATGGCATACTGGCTGCAGGTGGGGGTGAAGCGGCAGGTGGGCGGCTTGAGCGGCGACAGGAATTTCTGGTAGAAGCGGATGGGCTGAATCAGCAGCCAGCCGATGCCGTGCAGGACAGTCTTGCACCCATGCTTGATTGTGTTGATGATGTTCATGGCTGTTGCTGTTCTTGTTCAGGCGTGGGCTGCTGGGCCGCTGCGTTGGCGATGCGCTGGAGCAGGCTGGTCATTTTCTCATTGATGATGCTGTAGGGGGCCAGACTGTTGTCGAGATAGACAAAGGCGATGTCGACACCGATACCCTGCTGCAGTAGGGTTGGCAAGAGCAGTTGGCGGCGGTTGAGGCGATAGGCCTCGCGGGTGCGGCGGCGCAGGGTGACGCGTCCGGTAGCTCGGCGGATGCGCTTCTTGGGAATGGATATGAGGAACTGCACGGGGTGCTCCCCGCAGGGGCGTAGCCGGTAGGCCGCGCGCAGGGGGAAGGCCATGAGTGACTTGCCCTCGCCGAAGAGCCGCTCGATGGCCGTGCGGCTGGTCAGTTTCTCGTCTTTGCTGAGTTTGTAATCCATTGCGTCGGCGAAATTACAAAAAAATGAGGCATGCACGCTGCATGCCCCGTAAAAATATCTTCTATAAGGATTAAAAATACTCTTATTTCTTGCCGGCGGCTTTGGCCTTGCGTGTGGCGGCAGCCTTCTTGGCTGCTGCGCTGCGCTTGGCGGCAGCGGCTTTCTTGGCTTCCAATTTGGCTTTGCGGGTAGCGGCGGCCTTCTTGGCGGCGGCGCTGCGCTTGGCAAAGAGTTCCTCATCGGGGTTCACGGCCGTTGCAGCAGCCTTGTCGGCTACGGGCTTTGCCGCGGGTTTGGGTGCAGGTTTAGCCGCTTGTTTTGCGGTTTTCTTCTCGCCCTTTTCTCCCTCAGCCTTGGCTCTCTTGAGATATTGGTCGATGGCGCTGGCCATTGACGGCGTCTCGGGGGTGATGGTTACATCAACGGTTAGGCCCACCCTGGTGGCTTCCTCGAGAGTCGTCTGTCCCATGGCTGCAATGACCACATGGCGGTCGGCATAGTCGGGGAAATTGGTGATATAGGACTTGATGCCAGCAGGGGTGAAGAACACCAGCATGTCGTAGTCAAACTTCTCTTCGGGCTTGAAATTGTTGCTGACGGTACGGTACATCACAGCCTTGACATATTTCACCTTGTTGTTGTCGAGAACGACCGCCTTATCGTTGTGCACATCGCTCACGGGCATCAGGTAGGTCTCCTTGTTGTGCTTGGCGATGATGGGAATAAGGTCCTCCATCTTTCCGGACTCGCTGTAAAAAATCTTGCGCTTGCGGTACACGACATACTTCTGGAGATAATGGGCGATGGTCTCGCTCACGCAGAAGTATTTCAGCGTGTCGGGCACATTGTAGCGCAATTCCTTGCACAGACGGAAGAAATGGTCGATGGCGGTGCGCGCGGTCAGAATAATGGCGCTATACTCAGGCACATTGATCTTTGACTGCCTGAACTCCTTGGATGTTAAACCCTCGACCTTGATGAAAGGTCTGAAAACAATCTCTACTCCGTATTTCTTCTCCAATTCAAAATATGGAGATTTGTCGGAAGTTGGTCTTGGTTGAGAAACCAAAATCTTCTTTACATTCATTAGGTTTTTCTATTGTAAAATACCACAAATCCAATGCGTTACACCCGTCATGATGACTAAGGGCACGATTTCGACGGCGCAAAGGTACAACAAAAAATAGAGAATCGATGACAAATTGCTATAAAAAATCCTAAAACCCTTGTAGATGAAGATTAGCCTAGCCGAAAAGAATAGTGTCGCTGCAATGGCCAATAACAATTTGCCATGAGCCGGATAGAGCATGAGCAACACCAGTGCAGGCAGCAATAACAGCCCCAGCAGCGATTGTGATGACTTGAAGCCGTCAATCCAGAGTTTTGAACCCGTCTGGTCGCTGAAAGTGTACCCGATGAGTTTGTACACGAGCCACTGCACGATATAGAAACCCAGTGCCAGAGCGCTAAAGGCGGCAATGTGGGTGAAGACACTGCTCTGCAGCGACGGGGCGAAGTGTGGCCATGACAATTGCACGGCGAAATAAATGATGAAGCCCTCGACAATGCAGGTGTTGGCAATCAGTGCCGCAAGGATGCTGGTCTCGTTGACCGTGTGGTCTTCAAACAGGTTTTCGCGCCGTCGTGTCGAGAACATGTAATGGAAGAAATTCTCGATGTACTTGTAGCCCGTGTGGTAGCACAGAGCCACTGCCAGCAGCCCTGCCAGCAGCAGTGCTATCGACGGCGTGTCGTGCAGCGGCGAGCGGGCAAACGGCATCGCCGTCCCCGGCTCGGGCAGTTCCATGACGGGCAGGGTATCGGTGCTCACTATCGCCGAGTCTCCCGTCACGCTGTCGGGGGTGCCGTTAAGGGACTGCGGGGCTCCGTATTGCTCTGCAGTGTCGTTGCTTGTCGCAGGATGTTGTGTCACTGCGTTAAGCATGGTGTCGGCTTGACTGGCGTTGACGGGCATGGCTGCGTTCAGTATTTGGATTCAAACTCCACCTGGGCGCAGTCGTCGAGCATGGCGATGGCCTGGGCAGGCGTAGCGGCGACCTGCCACAACTGGGCGTGTGACGGCTTCATGAAACCCTCGGTGATGGCGTGTTGCAGCATGGCCAGCAGGGCGTCGTAGTAGCCCATCGTGTTGAGGATGATGACAGGCACCTTGACGAGCCCCAGTTGGCGCCAGGTGAGCGTCTCGAGCAATTCCTCCAGGGTGCCCACGCCACCAGGCAGGGCGATGACGGCCGATGCCATCTCGCTCATCATCTGCTTGCGCTGGTGCATGTCGGCGGTGATGACCACATCCTCCAGGCGGTCATAGCACCATCCGTTGTCGACCATGAACTTGGGAATGACACCCGTCACCTCACCGCCGGCATCGAGTGTGCCGTCGGTCACGGCACCCATCAGGCCCACGGCACCGCCGCCGTTGACGCAGCGCCAGCCGCCCTGGGCAAGCAACTGTCCCAACTCGCGCGCAGCCTCCAGGTAGCGCGCATCGATGTTGGCGCTTGAGGCGCAGAATACACAGACATTACCTTTCATCTCTCGTTTCATGGCCGCAAAGATAGTGCAAGCCGAGAGGAATGCCAAATTTATTTGGACATTCCCGAGGTGCAGACAATCTTCCCGTAGACGCAAAATCACAAAAAAAGGCGACAACATGGCCACCTTTTTTTGTGATTCTAGATGCTCTAGATATTCTAGATGTGCTGGATAGGCTGGATGGGATGGTTGAGGGTTACTTGCTGCTGTGGAGCCAGGCGTTGAACTCGGGGCTGTATTTCTCGCGCAGTTGGCGGCAGTGGGTGAGGATGTCGGTGTTGACGGGGTCGCCGGCTTCAAATTCGGTCGAGGTGACCCACTTCTGCTGGAATTTGTTGAGGGCTGCGCGGCAGTCGTCGTTGTCAAACGCCTGGTGGTTGAGGAGCGCCACGGTGCCTTTCCTCATGTAGATTTCCCAGCGCTTGGCGTAGTAGTCCCACATCAGTCCGCTCCAGTTGCGGCAGGCATAGTCGTTGAGGCTGCCGCCCCAGGTGGTGATGAGGCGGCGGGCGTTCATCTCGTAGTAATCCTTGACAGCCGGAGACTGTCCCAGGTCGCGGGCCTGCTGCAGCCACTGCGACAGCGAGGCCTGCGGGTGATGGCTGTTCAGGTCGTCGAGGTCGGACAGGAGTTCATACATCACATTGCTGTGGGCATAGAACGCCTGCTGGTTGCCCTCGGTGAAAGCCTTGTCAAGCGCTTGCTTTTCGACGAGGAACAGGTCACCGAGCAACTGCCGGCCTATCCACAAGAGGTCGACGGTCATGGCATCGGTGGTAACCTGGTCCTGCTTGAGCAGTGCATCCCATGCGGCGAGCAGCTGGGACGGATTATACTTGACTTCCCGGCTCTCCTTGCCCGGGGTGGGGTAGGAGCAGGGAAGGGGTGCCGCAAAGTTGTCGGGGGTGATGTCGAGCACATGATCATAGAGCAGTTGCCAAGCCTCGCGGGCATGCCGGTTCTCGCTTCCCGCATGCCGGTCGGCGAGTTGGTCGATGACCTGCCGGTCGGTCTTGTTGAAATCCCATGCCTTTTCCAGGATGTACTCATAGGGGAACTGCTGCACATCGAGTCCCTCGAGCGTGGAGCCGATGCCCACGAGGTTGTCGCCGCACTCCTGCAGCGCCTGCTCGATGCGCTTTCCGGCCTCCTTGACGCGTCCCTGCACATTGGTGTTGCCGCCGAAGTTGCCCAGATAGCACCAGATGAACGGCTGCCCGTAGAAGCCGTCGTGCTCGCGCCACATCTCCTTGTACTCGCAGTAGTAGTCGAGCATCGTCATCTTGCCCTGGGGTACGCCCGTGAGCATGGCGCGGGTGCGTTCGGGAGTGTAGTCCTTGCGCTGGTAGTAGAGGAACCACGCCATCTGCAGCCACTCGGCGTCAGGGTCAACGGCAGTGAGGCTCTCGTAGATGTGGCGGGTGACCGTGTTCAGGTAGTCGGGTTCAAAACTGGGTGGGTCGACCTCGTTGAAGGGGTCGATGCCGTAGATGTGGTCGGTGCCGAACAAGCGCGTCTGCTCCTCGAGGAACATGCGCTGGATGCGGCTGTAAAGCGGGTCCTCGCTGTTGAGAAAACAGGTGCGGTACTGCTCGTCAAATCCTGCCCAGGACCCAAGCGCCTGGATGTCGGCATCGGGGAACAGTTCCCGCAACGCACTAGGCACATGGCCCGCAAAGGCGGGCAGCACAGGCCGCATGTCGAGTGCCCGCTCGCGTTCCACGATGCGTTGCTGCAGGGCTGCCTGGTTGTCGAGCCACTCCTTGGGCAGCGGTCCGCACCAGCCGTCGATGTTGGCCATGCGGTGCCAGGGCAGGTAGGCTGGTCCCGTGAAATAGGACCTTACCTGCTTATCGCTCATGCCCAAGCGGGTCCACACATTGTACCACACCGCTTCCTGGCCCGTGATGGCCAGCGGCAGGTTCACGCCGTTGAGCGCCATCCAGTCGATGAAGCGCTCCCAGTCGTGCCATTGCCAGAATGGCATCGTGTAGCCCCAAGTGCAGTAGTTGAGGAAGAACCGCTGCGGTACCCGCGCCGTCACGCGCTCGGCAACAGGCACATCAGGCAGTACCCGAGGCAGCTGGACGGGCACATCGGCATACCACGACACCGTCGTCATGCAGTAACGGTTCAGGTATCGGTTCAGCCCCACGGCCATCGACCCCGCGTTGTTACCGCCGATAACGACCTTGCCGCCCCGGCTCTCGAGGGTGAACACATCCTTGCCGTCGTCGGCCGCTATGGTGTGGAACTCCACCTTGCCCGCCAGGCTGGGCGACAGCCTAACGGCCAGCGCTTGGGCCTGCTCCACATCATCAGCAGCCATGCCGTAGGCACCCAAGGCAGTCAGCAAAATCAATGTCAGTAGTATAAAATGTTTTAATGTAGTCATTGTCTTAAATAGGTGATAGAGAACGCAAATATAGTGATAATTCCTTCACACACCGTTTGTGGCTCATTTTTTTTCAATAATTTTGCGGCTCAAAATTGATATCTGATTATGATTGGAACTATAGTCAATACATGCACGATTGTGACAGGGACCCTCATCGGGGTTGCCTTGCACAAGGGCATCAAGGAGAAATACAAGCAGGTGCTCTATGACGCGCTGGGGTTGGCATGCTTCGCCATCGGGCTGAACGCGGTGGTAACCAACCTGCCCAAGAGCCAATATCCCGTGCTGTTTATTGCGGCGATGGCCATCGGCAGCGTCGTGGGTGTCGCGCTTGATATCGACGGGCGTTTCCACCGCCTCGTCGAGCGCAAGAGCAGGCACGGCAACGGTGCCCAGCTTGCCGACGGCTTGGCGACGGCGACACTGGTCTATTGCATCGGCCCCTTGTCGATGTTGGGGCCTGTCATCAGCGCACTCAAGGGCGACAACACCTTCCTGTTCACCAACGCTACCCTCGACCTGGTGACGGCGACCATCTTCGGCTCGACCTACGGCATCGGCATGCTGCTGGCTGCACCCGTACTGCTGCTGTGGCAGGGCCTGTTCTACTGCGTGGCGATGCTCTCGAGCCAGGCCGTGAGTGAGGCGTTGATGGCCGAACTGCTCATCGTAGGCGGCCTGCTCATCACGGGCTCGGGCCTGTCGCTGCTGCGCATCAAGGACTGCCATGTGCTCAACATGCTGCCCGCCCTGCTCGTCCCTCCGTTATGGTATGCCATCGTGTGGCTGGTGAACTGAATTCTCCTTGATTTTGAGTCATTTGCTTGGTGATTTCACCCAAAATGTGTATCTTTGCTGCAATTCATTGCGAGTTTTCCGCTTTTATCTTGACATTAACCTCACCGTGGCATCCTTAGGCTTGGCGTCGCGGCAAACACTAAACGATTACACTGATGAAAAGGATTAGACACTACCTGCGTTTTGCCCTCCTGATGTCGATGTTGCTTGCTACTGCATCTCCGGCTCTGGCAGATTGGACTATTGAAACAAAGGTAAATGGCTGTTATTACACTACTCATATTGAAGGCTTAGGCCCCGATGCCGTAGCCACCTATTCAACATGCTATTATGCCGATCCTGAGATAAAGAATGCGGTTGTGAAATCTTCGTTGACGGTAACCATTGAATGGGAGGAATGGGAGAGTGATGGAGAAATATGGCGGCCTGTTATGAAAAGCCGCAACCTCTCGGCACCTGTCACTGAAATCGCTTGGTGGGCTTTCTGGGAGTGCGACAGTCTTATTAGCGTGACTATCCCTAGTACAGTCACATACATCGGCGGTAATGCGTTTCTTGATTGCGTCACTTTGAAGAAAGTGACCATTCCCAACTCCGTTACAGAAATAAGAGAAAGCACTTTTTCCGGTAGTGGCCTGACTGATTTCACAATAGGTAATTCTGTCACCACTATTGGTAACAGCGCTTTTGGTTATTGTAGAGATTTGGCTAATGTTACAATAGGTAATTCTGTTACCACTATTGGTAACAGCGCTTTTTATGATTGTAGCAATTTGAGGAGCGTGTCAATACCTCGATCTGTAAAAACAATCGGTGCAGGTGCATTCCAATCCTGTACAGGCTTACGAGATATCTATAGCCAAATAATGAATCCCGCTGATGTGGAATTAGGGTGGGGGGTATTCTTAGATGTCGCAACTGATACATGTGTCCTGCATGTGCCGTATGGCACCGAGGATTTGTATCGCGATGCTGACCAATGGAAAGATTTCTTTATCCTAGGCACAACAGAGATGAAAACTGCGTTTGGCAAAGGTTTTAAGGATACTTTCCCGGTTGATGAGCCCAAGGGTGTGACTGCCGACGGGGCATCCAGAATGTACATCTATTTTGATGAAGATATTTCCAGTGTCAAGTCAGTAACGAAGGTCATCAAAATAGACGGCCAAGAGGTTACGGATCCTGCAATCATCGGTGATTTCGGAACTTTTAAAAAGCTGCCTAATGGCAAGTATGGATTTGATTATTGCGCGCCTGTAGATTTCCCTGAGGGTTATTCAACCAGCAACGAGCTTGATGTTACCGTTGAGGTGAGAGTAACCAATAGCCAGAATAAAGAAATTATAGGCTACAAGAAGTTCAGGGTGATGCGTCCTGGTGTGTTGCTTGTTCATGGTGTGTTGGCCAATGGAGAGACTTTTGCGCTTCAAAAAGGCCACTTGATGATTGCCGGGGGGTATCGTGATTACCAGGTGTTGAATGCAAGCTATCCGGCATCCAACACTGCGTCATTCAGTGACAATACATATGTTCATCAGGTGGTACAGAATAATCTTGAAGCCTTGTATGACAAATTGGCAAAATATGGCATTGTCAGCTCAAAATACGACCTGGTGGGTCACAGCATGGGCGGGGTGCTATCACGAATCTATGCCCAGGAAATTAATCCAGATGCCGTCAACCGCATCATCACATTAGATTCCCCTCATCATGGTTCCCAGTTGGCGAACACCTACAAGCCTGCGTTATATGCGTTGCTTGCCGGTTCGTACTTGCCAAATCCGTTTGTTAATATGGCATGCAAGTTGTTGTATGCTTATTTTTCAAGTCCTGACTTCGCTGCATTTGGGGACTTAGCACCAGCAAGTAATGCTACCCAAAAGTTGAACTCAAAAACCTGTGCTGGTATACCTGTTCATGCGATTGGTTCTTACATGAAAGAAAGCACCCATTTCGAAGTGGTGGGTCATTATGCTATGAATGGTGATGGACTTTTCTATAATTACATCTTTTCGATTCCAAATTATCAGGTGGTTGAGGATGACCATTTGGGTTTTGAGTTGATGGATTGGTTTTATGATGGGGAAAATGACGGTGTCGTATCGCTCTCTAGCCAGTTGGGTGGGCTAAGTGGCGCACATAAAACAGAGCAGAGTGATACTTATCTTGGAGTATTAGGATATAAAAGCAATGCCCATCACACGAAAACTCACCATTGGGATGTAACACTGAATGCCATTACAGGATTCCTGAAACGGCCCAAAAAGGATCCTTGTTTCACGACGAGCGGTTTCAGGGCACCTGCTAATGCTTTGTTGGAAAGTGGTGGGCCTTCATTGGTGAGCATGCCTGTATTTAAGGATGCGCCTGAAAACTCATTTATCAATCTGTCTCTTGAGAAAAATGAAGATGAGTATGATAGGGATTTAGTTGCTACAGTGGCGACGAGCGATGATATTGAGAGTTTCTTTATCTTTGCTTGCTTGGGTGAGGATAGATACTTGGTGAGTGCTTCTTGGGAAACTGAGCCAACTTTTGTCATTCCTGATAACTATGAGGGCAACTTGGTGTTCTATGCTTTGGGACGAACAGCCAATGATGAGTTGGTGGCCGATATCGATTCGGTGGAGTATACTAGCATCACTTCGTTAATCGCGCTTGACTTTGAGGAATATGACGACATGATTATGCATGTGGGGCAGACCTTGGGATTTAATGTCATCGCCACATGGGCCAACGATGAGGAAGAGTATGTTGAGCCTGTATTCTCGGCCAGTCCAAGTGGCATCCTCGACATTGACGGGCAGATGATTACGCCTGTCGCTGTTGGCGAGTGTGACCTCGTAGCGGAATACAAGGGATTCACTTGCACCAAGAAGATAATCGTACTGCCGGGTGATGTGCCCATTGAGCCATTGAAAGGTGATGTGAATCTCGATGGAGAGGTGAACATTGCCGACATTAATGCGGCTATTGGCATCATCTTAGGCGGAACCCAAGACCTGGCTGGCGATGTGAATGGCGATGGCGAGGTGAATATCGCCGATGTCAATGCTGTTATTGACATCATCTTCAACTAGCGCCCAGGCAAGTGAAAAACCATCGGGCTTATTACAGAAGTAAGTAGTGGCCCGTAAGTAAAAAAGCACTTTGTCGCTTGCTTGCCTTGCTGTGGTGAAGATAATGCGCGACTTTTGTTGAGGATATCAAAAAAATGCACTATCTTTGACCGCCACAAACGAACAAAAACAGATAGTATTATGCAGTACTGGATTAACCATAACGGAGTGCAGTCGGGTCCTGTAGACATTGACGGCCTTAAAGAGATGGCGCTCACATCACGCGCCTATGTATGGCACGAGGGCATGACCGACTGGGTCAAGATTACCGAGTTGCCCGAGTTGCAGGGCTTGTATGAGATGGCACCGGAGGATGCTTCTGCGGCAGCCACCCAAGCAGCGACTGCTCCCGAGCAGATTCCCGCCGCTGCTGAGAGCCACGCTGAAGCCGCGCCCGAAGCCCGTGAGGATGCCCGCCCGCCACGGGAAGCCGTGACAGGCCGCCCTTGCCAGCCATTGCCTCCTGCCCAGCCCGCCGGGAGTCCTTATCAACAGCCTTATCCTTATCCCGCAGCTCAGCCGCAGGCTTCAGGTGCACCTGTCCAGCCTAAACCCAAGAGCCCTCCCACCAACCTTGTCTGGGCCATCATTTCCACCCTGATGTGCTGCCTGCCAGCAGGTGTGGTGGCCATCATCTATTCAGTCAAAGTGATGAACAAGTATAATGCGGGAGACATCGAGGGTGCCGAGCGTGCCAGCGAGGTGAGTGCTTGGTGGTGCATTGCTTCGATTGTCCTGGGCATCATCAGCATGCCGTTTGCCTATCTGGTTCCGCTGCTTGGCCAGTAATCTTGAGCCACAACATGCGCCGTTTGCTCCTTCTGGTGGTTGCCATCGCTGTGCTGCTGGTGTTTGGCTTCATCTACTATGCGCTGGACCCGTCAACAACTGGAATTTTTCCGCGATGCGGGTTCTTGTCACTCACTGGCTATAAATGCCCTGGTTGTGGCGGTCAGCGTGCGGTCCATGCCCTGCTGCGTGGTGATGTGGTGGCAGCGTTCAAGTTCAACCCAATCTTGATGATAGCCATTCCCTGGATTGTGTTCTGCCTGTTTGTCGAGAGCCGCCGCACCCGCAATCCGCGCTTGTATGCCCGCTTCAATCCCGACCTGCTCTTGCTGGTGTTACTGGCTCTGATATTCGTCTGGTGGCTGTTGCGCAACATCTTCAACTGGTAAAACGATAAACCGAGCCGCAGAACCTTGCGGCTCTACAACATAGATAAACGATGAAACAGTATCTTGACCTGGTGCGCCATGTGATGGAGCATGGCGTGGATAAGGAAGACCGCACGGGAACGGGCACGCGCAGCGTGCCTCAAGTCCATCATCTACGAACTGCTGTGGTTCCTGCGCGGCGACACCAATGTGCGCTGGCTGCAGGAGCATGGCGTGCGCATCTGGAACGAGTGGGCTGACGAGAACGGCGACCTGGGACCTGTCTATGGTAGTCAGTGGCGCGCCTGGCCTGACGGCCACGGAGGCACCATCGACCAGATTGCCCAGGTCATCGACCAAATCAAGCACACTCCCGACAGCCGCCGCATCATGGTCAGCGCGTGGAATGTGGCCGAGGTACCGACGATGAAACTGCCGCCGTGCCACTCGCTGTTCCAGTTCTATGTGGCTAGGGGCAAGTTGAGCCTGCAACTCTACCAGCGCAGCGCCGACCTGTTCCTGGGCGTACCGTTCAACATCGCGTCCTATGCCCTGTTGCTGATGATGGTGGCCCATGTCACTGGATTGGAGCCGGGTGAGTTTATCCACACCTTCGGCGACGCCCACATCTATCGCAACCACTTTGACCAGATCAGGGAGCAACTCTCGCGCGAGCCGCGTCCGCTGCCCCGCATGGTGCTCAATCCCGAGGTCAAGAGCATCGACGACTACAAGTATGAGGACTTCACGCTCGAGGGCTACGATCCTTGGCCCGCTATCAAGGGTGTGGTGTCGGTTTAATCATCTCTTAGCGATATGAAATCTATTCAGGCGATAGTTGTTATTGACGAGAACGGGGCCATCGGGCGCCAGGGCGGCCTGTTGTGCCATCTGCCGGCCGACATGAAGCACTTCAAGGAGGTGACCATGGGCTACAGCATCGTCATGGGGCGCAAGACCTTCGAGTCTTTTCCCCGCCGCCCGCTGCCTGGCCGCCAGAACATCGTCATCACCCGCAATGCCGATTGGCAATATCCCGGGGTAACCGTGGCTCACAGCGTGGATGAGGCCATCGCTGCCGCACAGACCGACACCGTCTTCATCATCGGCGGGGCACAGGTCTATGAGCAGACGCTGCCACTGGTCGATGTGCTGCACCTGACGCAGATTCATGCCCGCTGGGCAAGCGCCGACGCGTTTTTCCCGGCACTCGACCCCGACGAGTGGCAGGAGGTGGAGCGTGAGCACCACCAGAGCGATCACCGCAATGCCTATGAGTTTGATTTTGTGACCTTAAAACGACGCGACAAGGTATGAAGTACTTCATCATAGCCGGAGAGGCCTCGGGCGACCTGCACGCCTCTCACCTGATGGCTTCGCTCAAGCAGGAAGATGCCCATGCCGAGTTCCGCTTCCTGGGCGGTGACCTGATGGCCGAGCAGGCCGGCTGCCAGCCCATCATCCATTACCGCGACATGGCCTATATGGGTTTTATGGATGTGGTGAAGCACTTGGGAAAAATCCTGGGTTTCCTGGGTACGGCGCGCCGCGCCATCGATGAGTGGCAACCTGCAGCGCTGATTCTAGTGGATTATCCGTCGTTTAACCTCAAGGTCGCCAAGTATGCCCACAATTTGGGAATCCCCGTGCACTATTTCATTTCGCCCAAGGTGTGGGTGTGGAAGGAGTGGCGCGTCAAGGACATCCGCCGCTATGTCGACCACATGTACTGCATTCTGCCCTTCGAGCCCGACTGGTATGCCGTGCGCGATTACAAGGCAACCTATGTGGGCAATCCCACGGTGCAGGAAGTGGCCCAGGCTAGCAAGGATTTCCCCGATTTTTCCGGTTTCATCGCTCAATACCGTCTTGCCGACCGTCCCATCATCGCCCTCGTGCCCGGTTCCCGTGTGAGGGAAATCCGCGACAACCTGCCGCTGATGCTCAAGGCGGCAGCCCGCCATCCCGAGTATCAGGCCGTCATTGCCGGAGCACCCAGCATCGACGACCGTCTCTATGCTGAGGTCATCGGTGACCAGGCCGTGCCCGTGTTGCGTGATGCCACCTATCCGCTCGTGCACCATGCCCGCGTGGCGCTGGTCACCTCGGGCACCGCGACGCTCGAAACCGCCCTGCTGGGCACGCCTCAGGTAGCCTGCTACCGCTTTAACGGCAGCAAGTGGTCCTATAATTTCTATCGTCGCCTGTTAACCGGAAAATATGTAACCCTGCCCAACCTCATCACCGATGAGCCCGTCATCCCCGAACTGCTGATGCACCTGTGCACCGTGGACAGCATCGACAGCCACTTGACCCAACTGCTCGGCGACACACCCGAGCGCAAGGCCATGCTCGACGGTTACGGACGCCTGGCCGAGCGCCTCGGCACCGAGGTATGCACCGCTACCGCGTCCCATCTCATCACACAATCAATAATTAGCCGGCTTCCTCCTCGGTGAGGCAGGCCGTGAACCCCATCTGGCGGGAATGCTCCTGGTCGAACATGCAGTAGGTGACATCGCCCTCGTCGCACAGCCTTCCTTGACTGTCGTGCAGCGTGACATGGACGGTGTAGTAGTTGCGCGTGTTGCCGGTAATGTGTCCGCGCAGGGTGATCTTGGGGTCACGGGTGGAGACAGGACGGCGGAATTTCACTTCCAGTTTGGTGGTCACGCCGGCGGCCTGCAGGCGCCGTGAGAGTACCCAGTTGGCGAGTTCGTCGATGAGCGTGCTGATGATGCCGCCATGCAGCGTCTCGACCCAGCCGTCATAGTTCACACAGGGTGACCAGGTGGTGACGACATCCTCGCCGTCTTCCCAGAATTCGAGGTGCAGGCCGATGGGATTCGTCGGGCTGCAGCCGAAGCAGTTGTAACCCTGCTTGTCCAGATATGGATTAATCAGTTTCTTCATTGTTCTTTGTCAACAATAAATCAAGTTGTTGGAGTTGTCCGAGCTGTTTTTTAACCCGATGAGCGCGGATGCTATAGTTCTTCTTGTCTTTCTTGTCTTCTTTTTATTCTTTGTGTCGCTCTGTTGTTTTTCGGTGATGCCATATTTCCAGGCTGTTGATGGCGTTCTGCCACAGGATGTAGCAGCCAGGGCCGGCGACCGACAGCGGGCTCAGGTAGGTGTAGGCAATCCACACGGCAAATGCCGTATTCTTCTGTCCCAATCCCTGGCCGCTCTCGATGACGGTGCCAAAGAAATGACCGATGTAGCGTCCCACGGCAAACTGCGCCAGGCAGATGAGCAGCGACACCAGAGCGATGGTGATGAGGAACACCACGGGAGCACCGCTGTTGATGATGTTCTTGACCGTGCAGCCAGTGACAATCGTCAGCGAGATGCCCCACATGTAGAATGACAGGTCCTGGATGGCGACCAGGCGCTGCTGCACGCGCGGCAGGTAGTGCTTGACCAGATAGGCGGCAATCAAGGGCAGCACCAGCACGAGGAACACCTTGTACATGATCATCCAGAAGGCCGTCCAGAAATCGATGTCCACATTGTTGTCGATGAGCGGGAACACCACGGGCACAGCGACCACCGTGACGATGTTCGACAGAAACACATAGGAGGTCATCGTCTCCAGGTTGCCGCCCAGCTTGCCCGTCACCACAGGGGCAGCACTGGCGCCGGGGCAGATGACACATGTCAGGATGCCCTCCATCAGGATCAGGTCCTTGCCTTTCATCTCAAAGCCGATGATGAGAGCCACGATGAGCACGACAAAGATGACCTGGAACACCGACACCCACAGGTGCCACATCGACGGCCGCATCTTGTGGAAATCCACACGCAGGAAGGTGGTGAACAGAATCAGGCTCATGAACAGCGGCAGGATGGTGTCGAATATCGGCTCCATCACCTCGCTCACCGGGTCGAGAGCGCGCACCCAGTAGAATATCAGATAGATGACCGTGCCCGACACAATCGCGCTGGGCAGGGTCCAATTTTTCAAGAAATTGATAATGGCCTTCATAGCGGGGGCAAAATTACTACTTTTTGTCCAAATCGCGGGACAAGGCGGGGCGATATTGGCTTAGCGGGGCTGAAATTTGCCTATGACTTGAAAATGTTGTACTTTCGCAGCTGCAAATGAAAAAAATCTTGGACAACATAGCGTTTTGGACGGTGTACGGCACATGGTACGCATTGTCGCTGCTGCCCATGTGGATGCACTACCTGTTCAGCGACATCCTGTTTGTGCTGGTGGCCTATGTGGTGCGCTACCGCCACCGCGTCATCTGGAAAAATATTTCCCAGTCCTATCCCGACAAGAGCGTGAAGGAGCTGAAGACGCTGCAGCGGCAGTTCTACCGCCACATGTGCGATCTGGTTGCCGAGACGATAAAGTATACCACCATCAGCGACAAGAACATCATGCGCCGCATGACCTTCAAGGGCAGCGAGCAGGTGGCCGAGATTCTGAACAGTGGCCAGTCGGTGGCACTGCTGCTGGGACACTACGGCAACTGGGAATGGGTGTCCTCGCTCGTGCTGTGGCTGCGTCCCCTGGTCAATGACAAAGTGGTGATGGGGCAGATTTACCACCCGCTCGAGAACAAGGTCTTTGACCGCGTGGTGCTCAAGACGCGTGGACGCATGGGGTCGGACAGCGTTGCCAAGAACGACACGCTGCGCTGGATTCTGGGTAACAAGCGCGACGGCCGTCCCACCATCCTGGGTTATATCAACGACCAGGTGCCCAAGTGGGAAAACATCCACCACTGGCTCACCTTCCTCAACCATGAGGACACGCCCGTGTTTACCGGCATCGAGCGCATTGTCCACTCCCAGAACCAAGCCGCCGTCTATGTTGATGTCAAGCATGTGGGGCGTGGGCGCTATGAGTGCGAGTACCATGTCATCACGCGCGACCCGTCGACGATGGGCGAGTTTGAATTGACCGACGAGTTTTTCCGCCGATTCGAGCAGACCATCAACCGTGCCCCGCAGTACTGGCTGTGGAGCCACAACCGCTGGAAAAGGACGCGCGAGGAGTTTGACCGCCGCTTCAAGGTCGTCAACGGCAGGGTGGTGCCTAAAGAGTGAGGAATTAGGAGTGAGGAGTGAGGAGTTGAAGCAAAATAATAAAGTTGTAGCAAAAAACTAATAGCAAATAACTAACACCTAAACGCTTTTTTACTACCTTTGCACCAAACAACGACTAATTAACTCAAAACTTAAAACTATACAGCAATGAACCGACTTTCGGACCGTATTAACGCACTGGCACCCAGTGCCACTTTGGCCATGTCACAGAAGAGCAGCGAGTTGCGCGCTCAGGGCGTGGATGTGATTAACCTCTCGGTGGGCGAACCCGACTTCTTCACCCCCGACCACATCAAGGCCGCTGCCCGTCAGGCCATCGACGACAACTTCTCGTTCTATTCTCCCGTTCCCGGCTACCTGTCGCTGCGTCAGGCAGTGTGCGAGAAACTGCGCCGCGAGAATGGCTTGGAGTACACCCCCGACCAGATTGTCATCGGCAATGGTGCCAAGCACGAGTTGTGCAATGCCATCATGGCGCTCATCAACCCTGGTGATGAGGTCATCATCCCGACCCCCGCATGGGTAAGTTACATGCAGATGGTCAACCTCACCGGCGGCAAGAACATCTTGCTGCCCTCGAGCATGGAGAAGAACTTCAAGGTGACTGCCGAGGAACTCGAGGCCGTCATGACCGACAAGACCCGCCTCATCGTCATCTGCTCGCCCAGCAACCCCAGTGGTGCCATCTACACCTACGATGAGTTGAAGGCCATCGCCGCGATGCTCGAGCGTCACCCCAATGTGATGGTCATCGCCGACGAGATTTATGAGCACATCAACTATGTGGGCAAGCATGAGTCGCTGGCACAGTTCGATGCCATCAAGGACCAGGTGGTCATTGTCAATGGTGTGTCCAAGTCCTATGCCATGACCGGTTACCGCATCGGTTACATCGCCGCCCCGCTGTGGGTCGCCAAGGCCGTGACCAAACTGCAGGGCCAGTACACCAGCGGCGTTTCCTCGATTGCCCAGAAGGCAGCCGAGGCCGCTTATAACAGCCCCCAGGACTGCGTCGAGGAGATGCGCGTCGCCTTTGAGCGCCGCCGCAACCTCATCGTGGGCCTCTTGCAGGAGATTCCCGGCTTCGAACTCAATATGCCCGACGGTGCTTTCTATGCCTTCCCCAAGGTGGAGCACTACTACGGCAAGCGCTGCGGCGACACCGTCATCAACGATGACAACGACCTCGCCCTGTACCTCTTGAACGAGGCCCATGTCGCTACCGTAGCAGGCAGCGCCTTCTGCTGCCCGGGCTACATCCGCCTGAGCTACGCCACCAGCGACGAGAACCTGCGCGAGGCCGCCAAGCGCATCGCCGAGGCTCTCGCCAAACTCGCCTAAAACAACTTGCTGATACAAGGCAGTCCGGCTTTAAGAACTAAAAGACAACTTGGACAACGATAACAACTTTGAAATGAGTTGTAACAGTTGTCCAAGTTGTTTTTAATGTTCAAGAGCGCGGATGCCCTTATACTTGTTGTATTGCTTGTTTCCCTTATAGCAAGAGCGCGGATGCAATAGTTTTTCTTGTTTTTCTTGTTGTTTATAAAAAAGTTGTTTGAGTTGTTCAAGTTGTCTTTGAAGTTCAAGAGCGCGGATGCCCCCTATATTTGTTGTATTTATTATTTTCCTTTAAGTTGTTGTACGGCGTCGGCCAGTTGCTGCATGGCCTGCATGATGACAGAACGGGGCACAGCGACATTGAGGCGCATGAAGCCGCTGCCCGACTTGCCGAACATCGCGCCGTCGTTCAGGCCCAGGCGCGCCTTGTTGACAAACAGGTCGATGAGCGCGTCATGGTCCAGACCGAGGCCCGTGCAGTCGAGCCACACGAGGAAAGACGCCTGCGGTTTGATGGCTGTGACACCGGGGATGTGGTCGCGGCAATAGTCCACTACAGCGTCGATGTTGCCCTCGATGTATTCCAGGCATTGGCTGAGCCACTCACCACCGTGGCGGTAGGCAGCGCGTGTTGCCGTCATCGACAGGAAGTTGGGCGAGCACTGCTCGTTGGCCTCCAGATGGTGGAAGAATGGCTTGCGCAGGTCGGGGTTCTTGATGACGCACCACGAACTCACAATGCCGGCGATGTTAAAGGTCTTGCTCGGCGCGCCCATCACCACACCCACGGCGCGGGCGTCGTCGCTCACGGTGAGGAACGATGTGTGGCGCTGCCCCTTGAGGATGAGGTCACCATGGATTTCGTCGCTGAAGACCACCACCTCATATTTCCTTGCCAGTGCGGCCACTTGGCGCTGCACCTCGGCGGGCCATGCGATGCCGATGGGGTTGTGAGGGTTACACAGCACCATCATCTGCGGGTGTTCGTCTCTGAAGATGCGTTCCAGCCCCTCGAGGTCCATCTCGTAGAAGCCATCGGGCGTGCGCTTGAGGGCATTGTTCACCACCATGCGGTTGTTGCCCGTGATGAGCATCCTGAAGGGATGGTACACCGGTTCCTGGATGACCACCTTATCGCCGGGGCGTGTGAAGTGGTTCAGCGCCAGTCCGAAGCCGTTGACGATGCCGCCGATGAAGCAGGCCTCCTCCTGTGTGAACTCCAGCCCGTTGCGCTCGCGTTGCCAGTCGATGATGGATTGCCAGTAGTCCTCGAGCGGCACACTGTAGCCATAGATGGGGTGTTCCGTCACGCGCTCGGCCAGTGCCCGGGTGATGTCGGGACAGGCGGCGAAGCCCATATCGGCCACCCACAGCGGCAGCACATCATCTCGCCCAAACATCTCCTTGCAGCGCTCAATCATTACACAACCGCTGCCATGGCGGTCAATAACACGGTCAAAATCATATTTCATATCCATAGGAACTCGTGGGTTAAGAAACTTTTTGTCTCACAAAGGTAGCAGATTTGCTCCAAACCACCAAAAAATGCCGTCTTTGTGCGATTTTCTTAAAATGCTGATAATGTGCCGATTATAGTATTATGCAAAAAATCATGCTCACAAAAAATGATTTTTTTTGAAAAAAATCCGTTATAATTGTTGGTAGTTTGGAAAAAAGCAGTACCAGAGCAATTGACTCTTAATCAATGGGTCGTGGGTTCGAGTCCCACCGGGGTCACGAGAAGGAAAGCCAAATGACTTGTAATGAGCCGTTTGGCTTTTTCTTTGTACCTAGTCGTTGGCTTTGTCCCTGCGGGGCTAATGCGAGTTACACAAATCATACGAATTAATAAAACAATAGCCCAAGGCGTTGTCGTTGCGGATCGACGGTCGCTTCTTCGAGGTAGGATTGTCCCAGTCCTTCCTCGAATACGGCTTGTGGCAGGACTATGGCACGGGCCGCGAGACGCCCCGTGGCAACAGTGGCGATCTTGGCAGAGCCAAGAAACGCCAGCGACGCCGCTGGTTCTCTCGCAAGTATTACGCCTCAGTCATGAACTTGAAGGAGTTCCTCGAAACCAACATTGGAGCCGAATTCTGTGGCATAATTAGTTCAGCGTTGTCGAAGAATTTTAGAGAAAAACAATGATGTTGTTTATGTGTTCATATTAAAGAAGTATTTAAGGTTTGGGCAGGCCACGCGTGAGCGCCGCCTGCTTTTTTTTCAATGTAAAAATTGTCATTGTGACATTTTTTGTAATTTTGCCTTAATCACTGATTGAAAAAAAAGATGAACAAGGATATTATCATCAAAATAGCCACAGAGGCTAATATTTCCAAATACTTCTCTTTGGAATAAATTGGTATTGATAATTACGCTTTTCCATATCAACAAGCGATTTTGCTTGTTGATGTATTAAGGCAATCAAATGTTCCTATCTTAGGCGGAGATGTTT
>ONYP01000125.1 GCA_900322135.1 uncultured Prevotellaceae bacterium | reverse complement strand
TTTGCGCTGTAAACCCAATCAGGGAAACCTCGAGAGCTGTAAACCCATTCAGTGATAAAACCGCCAAACTGTCAACCCGGTTTAGGCGAACGATAAAATGAGTGTAAACCAACTTAGTTAATCGCTCTCAAATCTGTCAACATTTTCTAGGTGAAGACAAGGTCAATGTGTTTGTTTATGTTTTATTGTGTTTAGGGTGCCAAATTTTGGCACTATGTCATTCTACCTTTGCAGTGTAAAATAAAAGAACAAGGAGGAATGACTATGAACAACAACTTCAACAACATCGTGAATCAGGGTGACCGCATCTGTGCCACCCTCGAGTGCAACGGCCACCGCCTTGCCAGTGTGAATGGCATGGGTTTTTCCAGTCTTGATGCCGTGAAAAACGCTTTGTTGGAAATGGCTGGACGCTATGTGGGCATGGCGGTGATTACCGTGCGCAACTGCACCCAGGGTTGGCGTGATGTGACAGCAATGGCCACCATGAGCCGTCCCGCAGTCACCCATGAGCCCGCGACAATCCCGGCTCCGCACATCGGTGGCCAGTATCTGATTCCTTGGGCCTCGTGATTTTTTTTGATACACAGGCCCTTACAGGGGTGTTAATAAAATATTTTGCCTGCAGTGTGCCACGATAGGCGAATTAGTAGTAAATTTGTAATCTCAATAAAAGTAAAGAGTATGAAAGGAATTATTGGAGCTGTAGCCGGCGACATTATCGGGTCGGCCTATGAATTTAACCCTACGCGTGAATACGATTTCCAGTTGTTCACACCTCATAGCACCTTTACCGACGACACGGTGCTCACCATGGCAAACGCCTTGTGGCTGCTTGAGGACGAGCAACACACCCCTGAAAAACTGGTCAAGATCATGTTGGACATGTGCTGGAAGTATCCTGACCGGGGATATGGAGGCCGCTTTGCGTTTTGGATTCATGATGCTAATCCCCAGCCCTACAACTCATTTGGCAACGGGTCGGCGATGCGTGTGAGCCCTGTGGGCTATTATGCCCAGACGCTCGACGAGGCCCTTGAACTGGCCAAGATTTCGGCCGAGGTGACCCACAATCACCCCGAGGGTATCAAGGGTGCCCAGGCCACTGCTGCCGCCATCTTCCTGGCGCGCAAGGGCAAGTCAAAGCAGGAAATCCGCGACTATATAGAGAAGACATTCCACTACGACCTGTCGAGGACGCTTGACGAGATCAGGCCGACATTTACCTTCGACGAGACCTGCCAGCGCACAGTCCCTGAGGCTATCACCTGCTTCATGGAGGGCAAGAACTACGAGGATGTAGTGCGCCTGTCAGTGGCCCTTGCCGGCGATGCCGATACGATTGCTGCCATCGCGGGTTCTATCTCATCGGCCGTCGACGAGGTCCCCAACGAGATTTCACAACCTGCCATCGCGTTGTTGAGCGAAGAGTTCTGCACGACGCTGCTGCGCTTCAACGAACTGGTGGCTCAACGAGAGCAGGAAGCCCTATGATGGACATGAACAACGGCATCCTTAAGGTGGTGAAAAGCCTGGCTGCCAAGAAATACCGTGACGACGAGGGACTGTTTGTCGCCGAGGGAACCAAGTGCGTGCGCGACACCTGGCAGCATTTCAACTGCCGCTGGCTCATTGCCAAGCGCTCGTGGTACGAGCAGTGTGGTACTGCCGAGCACTACGATAAGATAGTGTTTGCCAACGGCCAACAGATGGCTCGCATCTCGCAATTTGACACACCCAGTGATGTTATTGCTGTCTACGAGAAGCCCGAGGATACCATCGATGCCGCTCGCGTGGCTAAGAGTCTGAATATCGTGCTCGACAACATCCAGGACCCCGGCAACCTGGGCACCATCATCCGCCTTACCGACTGGTTCGGCATCCGCGACATCTTTGCCAGCAAGACCACGGTCGATGTCTATAATCACAAGGTGGTTCAGGCCACCATGGGCGCCATCGCCCGCGTTAAGGTGCACTATGGCGACCTCGAGGAACTCTTTGAGACTTATCCCGACCTCCCCATCTATGGTACTTTCCTCGATGGTGAGGACATCTACCGCAGTGAGTTGGGCAAGGCTGGTTTTGTCATATTTGGCAACGAGGGCCAAGGCATTACCGCCAAGGTCGCCAAGCATGTCAACAAGCGCCTGCTCATCCCCAAAGCCAAGAGTGCCGGCAGCGAGTCGCTTAATGTGGGTGTCGCCGCCGCCATCACTATCAGCGAGTTTTTCCGCCGTTAATTCCATCATCTCTGTCCCATCCCGTTAAATCAGTCACCTAATGGCCAAGCAGCAAGTCAAAACCACCTTCTTCTGCAAGAACTGCGGTAACGAGTCACCCAAGTGGCTCGGCAAGTGCCCGGCATGCGGGGAGTGGAACACCTATATCGAGGAACCTAAGGCCCCCAAGTCGGCATCGATGCGCTATGATAAGGCTGGCGGCGGCCATGAGGCAAAGGACCCTGTGAAAATCTCGGAAATACGAGCCGAGGATCAACCGCGCATCCATTTGCCCAGCAACGAGCTCAACCGTGTACTGGGCGGTGGGCTTGTTCAGGGGAGCATTGTCCTGCTGGGCGGTGAGCCTGGCATCGGCAAGTCCACCCTGGTGTTGCAGAATGTGCTGCGCATCCGTTCCCGCCGCGTGCTGTATGTCTCGGGCGAGGAAAGCCCGCAGCAGTTACGCATGCGTGCCGACCGCATAGCCGGCGGCCAAATGGACTGTGAGTGTTATCTGCTGTGCGAGACCTCATTGGACAGCATCTTTGCCAGCATCCGTTCGTTCCAGCCTGCGCTCATCATTGTGGATTCCATCCAGACCATCGCCAACGAGCAACTCGAGAGTGCGCCGGGCAGTGTGACCCAGGTGCGCGAGTGTGCTGCTGCTTTCCAGCGATATGCCAAGGAGACCAACACTCCGGTCATCCTCATCGGACACATCAACAAGGAGGGTAGCATCGCTGGCCCCAAGGTGTTGGAGCACATCGTCGATGCCGTCATCCAGTTTGAGGGCGACCGCAACTACGTGTACCGCATTCTGCGTCCCATCAAGAACCGTTTCGGCAACACGAGCGAAATCGGCATCTACGAGATGAAAGAAGATGGATTGCGCGAGGTGACCAACCCCAGTGAACTGCTACTCAGCGACCATGACGGTGAATTGTCGGGAGCGGCCATCGGTGTCACCATCGACGGCATGAGGCCCTTCCTCATCGAGGTGCAGGCTCTGGTGAGCACTGCTGCCTATGGCACCGCACAGCGCTCGGTAACCGGTTTTGAACAGCGGCGCATGAACATGCTGCTTGCCGTGTTGGAGAAAAGGCTGGGTTTCAAACTGGCGCAGAAAGATGTCTTCCTCAACATCGTTGGGGGCATCAAAGTCAACGATCCCGCGCTGGACCTCGCGGTCATCAGCGCCATCCTGTCTTCCAATGTCGATATGGCCATCAGCAGCGGCATCTGCTTTGCCGGTGAGGTGGGCCTGTCGGGCGAGATTCGTCAGGTCACCCGTTGTGAGCAGCGTGTCACCGAAGCCCAGAAACTCGGTTTCGACACGATCATCATCCCCAAAAACAATCTCAAGGGCGTCAAGCGTGACACCTGGACCATCAAGGTTGTCGAGGTCGCACGCGTCGAGGACGCCTTCCGCCACCTGTTCGGATAAAAAATTAGGGTCCGATATAGATGTTGGTCCTAAGACTGAATGTCGGTACAATAACCGTGCTTCGCACGGGAAATTAAAAGAAAATATTTTTTTAAATATAATTTGTTCAATTTCCCGAAACATGGCGGCACCTCAGCAAATCGAACAAGTTCGTTTGCCTTCGGCATTCTATGTTCATATGCAAGAAAAATG
>ONYP01000020.1 GCA_900322135.1 uncultured Prevotellaceae bacterium | reverse complement strand
TTCGCCCATGTCGGCGTTGGCATAGCGGTAGCGTTTAGCCTTGCACAGGCGCACGCCGTCGATGATCGAAGCGTGGTTCAGCGAGTCGCTGATGATGGCGTCCTCCTCGGTCAACAGGGCCTCGAACAGACCGCCGTTGGCGTCAAAGCATGAGCCGTAGAGGATAGCGTCCTCGGTGTGGAAGTAGTCGGCGATAGCAGCCTCGAGCTCCTTGTGGATGTCGCTGGTACCGCAGATGAAGCGAACCGACGACATGCCGTAGCCATGGTGTGACATGGTCTCGGTAGCGGCCTTGATCAGGCGGCTGTTGTCGCTGAGGCCCAGATAGTTGTTGGCGCAGAAGTTAAGCACCTCGTCGTTGGGCTTTACCTTGATGTCGGCGCGCTGCGGCGTGGTGATGATGCGTTCGTTCTTGTACAAACCGGCAGCCTGGATGTCGGCGAGCTCCTTCTGGAGATGTTCCTGGAATTTTCCAAACATGATAAAATCAGTTATTTAAAGGTTTGACATTAAGTTAGGTTCATTAGATGACCACAAAGGTAGTGCTTTTTTGGTTAATAGTTAATAGATAATGTTTTTTTATCTTTTTAACCGGTGGCTTAATCATTATCGGCACTGGAACCCACATAGCCCTGGCGCAGGGGCGTGAAGGGCTGCTGGTTCTCCTGGCTCTGCTCCTGTTGCACTTGGGCCTGGGCCGTGTCGCGGTTGCGGCGCTTGCGGTGGTGCCATCGCCCGCTGTCGGTCGTGGTTTCCTCCTCGATGACCTCGACCGTGGCGGTTGCTTTGCCGTCAAGGCGCATGCCGCCGTCGAGGGCGTAGAGTTCATACTGCTCGATGATGCGGATGAGTTTGGCGGGATAGTTCACATCCTCGGCATAGCCGCAGTCCCTGAGACCCTGCGCCCAACTGCGGTAGTCGGTGACATCGAGCTCATACAGGACGCTGTAGCGCGGTCCCTTGAGGAACTTGGCATGGTCGAGGTAGGAGTCCTCGGGGGCACCATACTTGCGGTAGCCCACCGAACCCAGTGAATCCTTGCCATACACCTCGCCATTCCAGTGGTAGGCCTTGATGCCGAAGTGGTTGTTGGCCTCCAGTGCCATCTTGCTCTGGCCCACACTGCTCTCGAGGATGCCCTGGGCAAGGGTGATGCTTGCAGGCACACCAAACTCGCGCTCGTGTTGCAGGGCGACTGATTTATAGCGGTCGATGTAGTCCAGATAACGCTGTTGTTTAGTCTGTGACGAGGCCGAAATGGCCGAAAAGAGCACAAAAATCAAGCAAAAAAACAATATTTGCTTGTTTATCGGAAAAAAATCTATAATTTTGCGTTCAAAGTTAAAACTCATAATTTTATTCATGACTGAAAAGAAAATCACGACAAAGGTAAGGGTTTATTCTTATAATGAACTCACTGAGGAGCAAAAAAAATTAGTTGACCTTGCTCGCGAGGCCACAATGAACTCCTATTCGCCTTATAGCAACTTCAAGGTCGGCGCCGCCTTGGAACTTGACAATGGAGAGATCTTTATCGGTGCTAATCAGGAGAATGCGGCCTTCGCCGGCATCTGTGGAGAGCGTGCCGCGCTCTATGCTGCCGGTGCAAAATTCCCGGGTGTGCCCGTCAAGTCGGTTGCCATCACTTCTTTCACGCGAGACGAGTTCGTCGTGGAGCCCACCGCTCCCTGCGGCGTGTGCCGCCAGGCATTCCTCGAGTTTGAGAAGAACGGCCATCCCATCGAGCTCATCCTTGCCGGCAAGGAGAAAATTTACATCCTCGACAGTTTCAAGGACACCATGCCGCTGTCGTTCACTGAATTCTGAATCCATTGATTGCTTGCTCTACAAGGGGAGCCTGCAGGGAGTGTAAATGCCTGCAGGTTCCCCTCATTATTTTGCTGTGCTGCAAAAAATTGGCGGCCGTAAAGTGGCGACTGAAAACTTTTGTTTATCTTTGCGGGTTGTAATCAAGAAAACCTAAACTACCATAATAATGAGTAATAACTTAGACAAGAAACTGATCGGGTCCCTGTCGCTTGCCGACTTGGTCCATTTTGTGATTGCGATTGTCGTTTTTGCGGCCATTGCATGGATTTATTTCTATCCTAACGACATCAAGGGTGATGTGCTGCAACAGCACGACATCATGCAGGGCATCGCCAACAGTCAGGAGGTGAACAGCTATGAGGCTCAGACTGGCGAGAAATCGTGGTGGACCGATGCCTTGTTCGGCGGTATGCCCACTTTCCAGATTACTCCCTCCTATGAGGGCACGACCTACCTGACGCCCCTGCAGAACTTGCTCAAGCTGTTCTTCCCCACGCCGGTAAGCTGGGTTTTCCTGCTGCTCTTGGGATTCTTCCTGCTGATGCTGGCCTTTAAGGTCAAGTGGTACTATGCCGTGCTGGGTGCCATCGGCTATGCCTTCTCGAGTTATTTCTTCATCATCATGGGTGCCGGACACATCTGGAAACTGATGGTGCTGGCCTATATCCCGCCCACGCTGGCGGGCATCGTGTGGTGCTACCGTGGCAAGTACCTGGGTGGTATGGCTGTCGCTGCGTTCTTTGCGGCCCTGCAGCTGGCCAGCAACCATGTGCAGATGACCTATTACTCGATGCTTATCGTCGTTCTGCTGGTCATCGCCTATCTCGTCAAGGCCATTATCGACAAGACGGTGGGCCGCTGGTGCATCGCTACCGCTTGCCTGGCAGTGGCAGCAGGATTGGCGCTGGCTGCCAACTCTCCCAACCTGTACCTGACCTACAAGTACTCCAAGGAGACCATGCGTGGCGGGCACAGTGAACTCACGCCCACTGGCGAGGATGCTGCCAAAGCACAGCCCACCAAGGACGGTCTGGACAAGGATTACATCACCAAGTGGAGTTACGGCATCGATGAGACCTTCACCCTGCTCATCCCCAACTGCAAGGGTGGCGCTTCGCTCAAGCCTGAGCATGGCGGGAATCGTCCTCTTGTGCTGGTTATGAATGAAAAAGCACAGGAGATGGCTCAAGGCGATGAAGACGAGAAACAGCAATATGCTTCTCTGGCCCAGCTGACTCAATTCCAGCAGCAAAATGGGTTGAATATGTCGATGGAATACTTCGGCGACCAGCCGATGACAAACGGCCCTGTCTATGTGGGAGCCTTGATTTGTGTACTCTTCCTGTTGGCTTGCTTTATCGTTAAGGGGCCGGTCAAGTGGGCATTGCTCATTGCCACCATCATCAGCATTATGCTCTCGTGGGGCCATAACATGATGTGGCTCACCGATTGGATGATTGACCACTTCCCGATGTACAACAAGTTCCGCACCGTCTCGTCAATCCTGGTGATTGCCGAGATTGCCATGCCCATATTGGCCGTGCTGGGCCTGCGCGAACTGTTCAAGGAGCCTGACCCCTGGCGCAAGTACCGCATCCCGCTCATCATCTCGTTCGGCGCGGGTGCCTTCATCTGCCTGATTACGGCATTGGTTCCTGACATTTTCGGCCATATCAGCGCTACTGAGTACGAGGAATTGGTAAAACCGGGTCTCATTCAGCAGAATCCTGTGCTTGACGAAGCCTTCAAGTCGGTGCGTGGCTCCCTGGTGAGCGCCGACGCTTGGCGCAGCCTGTTGTTTATTGCCCTGGGCTGTGGCGTCATTTTCTTATACATCAAGGGAAAACTCAACGAGTTGGCTGCAACTCTCATCGTGGCAGGCATCGTGCTGGTGGACATGTACGCCGTGAACAAGCGCTACATCGACTCCGAGACCTTCACCTCTCACATGGAGGTGAGCGACACTCCCTTCACCATGCGGCCTGTCGACGCCCAGATCCTGCAGGACAAGGATATGAACTATCGCGTGTTTGATGTGAGGAACTTTGGCGATGCGTCGCCCAGTTACTACCACAAGACCGTGGGCGGTTACCATGCCGCCAAGTTGTCGCGCTACAACGACCTGATTGAGCATCAGATTGCCAACGACAATGTCAATTTCCAGGTGCTCAATATGCTCAACACGCGCTACATCATTATCGATGATAATACCGCACAGCGCAATTCCGAAGCCTTGGGCAACGCCTGGTTTGTCGACTCGCTGACCTATGTCAAGAATGCCGACCAGGAGATGGCCTTCCTCAATGACTTCAACCCCGCCGTGAGTGCCGTCGCCGATGCCAAGTTCCGCACTCAACTGGGTGAGGCCAGGGCTACCCAGCCGGGCGACACCATCTACGAGACCTCCTATGCTCCCAACCACCTTACCTACAAGAGCCATAGCGCCCTGGGCGGTGTAGCAGTCTTCAGCGAGATATACTTCCCCTGGGGCTGGAAGGTGACCGTCGACGGCAAGCCTGCCGAGATGGGACGCGTGAACTATGTGCTCCGCGCCCTGCAGTTGCCTGCCGGTGACCACGAGATTGACTTCAAGTTTGAACCCGATGAGGTCAACACGACCCAGACTTGGGCCAAGGTCGGTGCGATTGGCATCTATCTGGTGCTCTTGCTCGCCATCAACTATGCGCTCTTCGGCGACAAGTTCCGCAAGAAGGGCGATGACGAGGCAACTGACAACAATCAGTAAATGATTTTAGGCTTTTGAAAGCCCTGGAAAGATATCTCACAGCCTGGAGCCGCCACCATCGCAGTGGCGGCTTCGGCATACATTCGCCCTACGCTTACAACTTCGTGCGCAATGTGTGGCGCCAGCCCCTGCCCTATTATGCCTATGAGGGCATCCATGAGTTGCTCGAGACCATCAAGTCGGGCACCACACGGGAGCAGCGCCGTCAGTTGGACCTCATCGGCGAGAGGGAGGCCCGGTTGCTGTTCAGGGTGACCAACTTCTTCAACCCGCAGCACATCCTGCAGGTGGGTGCCGCCACGGGAGTGGAGGCTGTAGCGATGCTGGAGGTCAACAGCAAGAGCCGCCTGTATCTCTATGATCCGCAGTTGGAGCAGAAGGCGCTCGCCGTGCGCGTGCTGCAGAGCCAGTTGGACAGGGTAGGGTGCTATGACGACATCGATGTGGCGACAGGCGAACTGATGGAAACCACCGGCGCACCTGTGCTGGCCCTTGTCAACACTCCCGTGGATGAATCCGTATTGACGCGCTTGCTCGATGCCCACTGTGTGGTGGTGATGCGCAACATGCGCCGCAACCGGGCCATGGCCCGCCTGTTCGACGCTTGCTGCCGGCACATGACCATGGGCCAGACCTATACCAACGGCAACATCGCCATCCTCAATCCCAACCCCAAACTCCAGCGCGAGGATTTCTCCCTCTGGCTCTAGTAGCGCACGGGGTGGGATGCTGCTTGTGGTGGCGACCGGACATAAGAAAATCGCCTTGGCTCAAATGGGCCAAGGCGATTCTTTTCAGTATCCTGATAAGGGGATGATTACTTCATGCGTACCTGGGGCATCTGGGGCCTCTGAGACCTCTCTTTGGGATCCTGTACGCCCAGAGTCTCCATCACAAAGATGAGGGTCTCGTTGGGACCGATCTTGGGACGCTGACCCATGACACCGTAAGCCAGGTCACCGGGGATGACAACCTCAACCTTGCTGCCGGGCTTCATCATCTGAAGCATCTCGGCAAAGCCGGGGATAACCTGCTTAACATTGAAGGGAGCGGGCTGCTCTTTGCTGGAGTCAAACACGGTACCGTCGATGAGCTTGCCTTCATAGACTACATTAACGACATCACTGTCGGTGAAGTTCTTGCCCTCACCCTTGTTGATCACCTTGTAGGCCAAACCGCTCTTGGTAAAGGTGTAGCTCTTGTCGTTCTTGATTTTTTTCATGTACTCCTCACCTTTCTTCTTGTTCTCCTTAGCCTCGGGAGACTGCTCGATAGCCTTCTTCATGAGAGGCTCGATCTTGCTCTGCAGGGCCATCAGGTCTTCCTGCTTGACAGGAGTCTTGGATTTGAGCGCTTCACTCAGGTGCTTCATGAATACGGCCTTGTTCAAGGGCATACCGCACTGCATGTCAACGCCCATGAAGAGCTGGCTGATCTGCATACCCATCTGCAGACCGTTCTGGAATGCCCTGCTGGTGTCGGCGTTGGTCATGTACTCGATACCCTTGATGACCTCGTCGATGTTGATGTTGGTGTCCATGGCGATGCGCTGAGCCATGTCGGCGCCTGCGAGGTCACCAAATACAATGCTCAGGGAGTCCATTGCTTCATTGCCACTGGATGATGCCGTCTTGTTGCAACCTACGAAACCCATGGTGAGCATACCTGCTGCCACAAATACTAAAATCTTCTTCATAATAATAAAACTGTAGTTTTTAACTGATTAAGTTGATATGTGATTAAAAATGTTTTTACTTGCTCTTAGTGACCTTGATCAGCTCGACATCAAAGATGAGCGTCGAGTTGGGCAGGATATCATTGCCGGCACCCTTCTCGCCATAGGCCAGTTCGCTGGGGATGAACAGGCGGTACTTGGAACCCTCGCTCATGAGTTGCAGACCCTCGGTCCAGCCGGGGATGACGCGGTTCAGGGGGAAGGAAGCGGGCTCGCCGCGCTCTACGCTGCTGTCAAACACCTTGCCGCTGATCAGGGTTCCGGTGTAGTGCACGGTGACGGTGTCGGTGGCGCTGGGCTTGATGCCCTTGCCTTCCTTCAGTACCATATACTGCAGACCGCTCTCGGTGACCTTGACGCTGTCGTTCTTGGCATTCTCCTCCAGGAACTCGCGACCCAGGGTCAGGTTATCCTTGATCTCAACATCGTTGTTGGTAGCAGTGGTGTCAACTGCATTCTCGGTCGTCTCTTGAGTTTTCTCCTCGTTGCTGCCACAACTGGCCATACCTGTCATCAGTACAGCCGCCATGGTCAGTGCTAAAATCTTCTTCATTGTTGTGTGAAAAGTTGAAAATCTATCTTTTTGTTTGGTTGGTTACTTCTTCTCCACCTTGATGAGCTGTACATCAAAGATGAGCGTCGAGTTGGGCTGGATGGGACCGGTGCCGTGGGGACCGTAGGCGAGGTTCGACGGGATGAACAGCCTGTAGGCCGCACCCTCTTTCATCAGCTGCAGACCCTCGACCCAACCGGGAATCACCTGGCCGACGGCAAAGGTGGCGGGCTCGCCGCGCTCTACGCTGCTGTCAAACACGGTGCCGTCAATCAGTTTGCCGGTGTAGTGTACGGTGACAACATCGTTGGGACCGGGCTGGGGGCCGTCGCCTTCCTTGACCACCTGATACTGCAGTCCGCTCTCGGTGACCTTGACGCCGTCCACACTCTTGTTCTGCTCCAGGAACTCGCGACCCAGGCGCTCGTTCTGCTCGGCACCCTCCTTCTGCAGGTTATTGAAAAAGTCGGTGACAATCTGCTTGGCCTCGTCAAAGGTCATCTTCTGTTCTGCGCCTTCGTAGATAGAGCGCAGGCCATCGGCAAAGTCGTTGATATCCAGTTTCTTGATGCCGGAGCCGATAAAGTTTCCACCCATGCTCAGGCCTAATGCGTAACTCAGTTTATCCATTGAAAAAACTTCTTTTTTTGTAAAAAACGGTGCAAAGATAGTCATTTATGTGATTGTGGTGTGCGTTTTTGGAAAATTTTTATTATTTTTGCTCTCACATTATTTTAAAAGGAATCTTTACCCATCATTACGATATTCAGAACAATGACTATGAGCAAGAAAAAATTAGTGATTTCGTCTGGCGCTGGCATCAGCGCCGAGAGCGGCATCAAGACTTTCCGTGATGCCGATGGCTTGTGGGAAAACTATCCCGTGATGGAAGTGGCTAGCCATGAGGGGTTCTTGCGCAACCCTGCGCTCATCCACAAGTTCTATAACGAGAGACGACTGCAGCTGGTCGATGCACAGCCCAATGCAGCCCACCTCGGTCTCGTGGAACTGGAGAAGGACTTCGATGTGCGTGTCATCACCCAGAATGTCGACGACCTGCACGAGCGCGCTGGCAGCACCAATGTGTTGCACCTGCACGGCGAACTGATGAAGGTGCGTTCACTACGGCATGAGAACCGGCTGTATACACTGCCGTGCGACGAACTGACCGACAAGGGGCTCGAAACCAGTGTGGACACACGCGACCCCTACGGCGACGGGGTGAGGCCCCACATCGTCTTCTTTGGCGAGGCGGTGCCCAACATGGATGCTGCGGCCCAACTGGCACATGATGCCGACATCTTTGTCGTCATTGGCACCTCGCTGGTGGTTTATCCCGCTGCCGCCCTCATCCAGTATGTGCCCCACGGTGTGCCCATCTACTACATCGACCCCAGGCCCGCCGCTGTCCCCGACTGGGTACATGTTATCCAGAAACCCGCTACCCAAGGTGTTGCCGACCTGATTGAAATCCTCAGGAAAGGTTGATACCTAAAGCCTCCCTCGTGAAATAAACTACAGCGCCTGCAATTGACTTTGCAGGCGCTGTAGTAATGTCTGTGGTGTTGGGCGAATCAGTCTTTTAGCTTGATGATGGTGTTCTCGCCGGCACGGATTTCCACGATTTCCTTGAACAGGAGACGCTCGTTCTTTTGGCGTACCATCACGCTGCGGGTACCTTGCTGGGCTCCATATTTCATGCCCTTGACCTCACCATCGACAATCTGGGCGGTCGAAGCCAGGAATGTCTTGTCGAGGCCCGAAATGTTGACCCACAGGTCATCATACTGAGTGCCCGACTCGCTCACGAACACGAGAAAGCCGAAGGTGTCGGTCGTTCCATAGTCCTTGGCCAGCTTATAGCTGCTGCCCGAGCATCCGCTCAGCAACAGGCAGCCTAGACAACACAGGGTAAGGAAAAACCGTTTCATCGCAGTTTACTTGTTGAGGCCGAACTTGATGCGCAGCTTCTCGATCATGTCCTTGGTCATGGCATCGAGGTCATACTCGGGCTTCCAGTCCCACTCGACGCGTGCGCAGGTGTCGTCCAGCTTGTTGGGCCAGCTGTCGGCAATGCCCTGACGCAGCGGGTCGACTTCATATTCCATCTCAAATCCGGGGATGTACTCCTGGATTTTGTGGTAGATGACCTCGGGGTCAAAGCTCATCGACGCGATGTTGAACGAGTTGCGGTGAACAAGACGCGACGGGTCGGCCTCCATGATTTCGATGGCAGCGCGCAACGCGTCGGGCATGTACATCATGTCCATCAGGGTGCCTGGTGCAATGGGACACATGAATTTCTTGCCCTGCACGGCGCTGTAGTAGATGTCAACTGCATAGTCGGTCGTGCCGCCGCCCGGCGGGGTGACATAGCTGATGAGGCCGGGAAAGCGCACCGAGCGGGTGTCAACGCCAAACTTCAGTGCATAGTAGTTGCTCAGCAACTCGCCGGTGACCTTGGTCACGCCGTACATCGTGCGCGGTTGCTGGATAGTGTCCTGAGGGGTGCCGTCCTTGGGGGCGTTGGGACCAAAGGAACCGATGCTGCTGGGGGTGAACACGGCGCATTTCTTCTCGCGTGACACTTCCAGCACATTCATCAAGCCGTCAATGCCGATGTGCCAAGCCAGTTGGGGCTTGTTCTCGGCAACGGCGCTCAGCAGCGCAGCCAGGTTGTAGATGGTGTCGATGTTGTACTTGTCCACAACGGCGCCAATCTGGGCTGCGTTGGTGATGTCAACAATTTCCGAGGGACCGCTCTCGGCAAGTTCGCCTTTAGGCTCGGCGCCAGGAATATAACCGGCCACCACATTACCCGAGTAGATGCCTCTCAACTTCATTGTCAGCTCCGAACCGATTTGTCCTGTCGAGCCGATGATCAAGATATTTTTCATTGCAGTATCTCTAAAATGTTCAGGTTTATGTTTTCTAATCAAGGCACAAAAATACACATATTATTAAAAACCTGCAATACCCCTACCGTTTTTTTCGGCAATGTCTTGATTGTGGCGTTCTTTTTTGATGGCTTTTTGACCTTGACAGCCGGCGGGCGTTGTTATACCTTTGTGATGCCAAGGCGTGATTCTGCTTTTAACAATAGGTTAACAGTTCCCCCGCTCCTGTTTTTCATGGCAAAACGGCTGCTGGGTTTTTCTTGTCCCTAATAATCAGCGCATTGCAGATTGAGCACTGTTTGGGCGTCAAATTACCTTTTGACGATTGTAGGAAAAAAACTTGTGGGGGCGGCAGGTGCTTTGAACTAAAAATAGTATCTTTGCAGATTAGAGAAAAAACAGATTAGTCTAACAGACCATTTGATTCCCGATGAGTGAGAAGTATATCGTTTCGGCGCGTAAATACAGGCCCTCGACCTTTCGCAGCGTGGTAGGGCAGCAGTCGTTGACCCATACCCTGAAGACGGCGATTGCCAGCGGCAGATTGGCGCATGCCTACCTCTTCTGCGGCCCGCGTGGCGTGGGCAAGACAAGTTGTGCACGCATCTTTGCCAAGACCATCAATTGCGAGCATCCCACACCCGAGGGCGAGGCTTGCAACGAGTGCCCGTCGTGCAAGGCATTCAACGAGCAGCGTTCCTATAACATCAACGAGCTGGATGCCGCCTCCAACAACAGTGTGGACAACATCCGTGACCTCACCGAGCAGGTGCGCATCCCGCCGCAGACGGGGCGTTATCGCGTCTTCATCATCGATGAGGTGCACATGCTCTCGCCGGCTGCATTCAACGCCTTCCTCAAGACGCTGGAGGAGCCGCCCGAATATGCCATCTTCATCCTTGCCACTACCGAGAAGCAAAAGGTCATCCCGACCATCCTGTCGCGATGCCAGATCTACGACTTCGCCCGCATCACGGTGCCCGACATCGTGCAGCAGTTGCAATATGTCTGCGAGCAGGAGAGCATCGAGGCCGAGCCGGCAGCGCTCAATGTCATCGCTCAGAAGGCCGACGGCGCCATGCGTGACGCACTGTCCATCTTTGACCAGGTGGCAGCCTCGACCCAGGGGCACATCACCTACCAGAGTGCGCTCGATAACCTGAATGTGCTTGACTATGATTATTACTTCAGGCTCGTTGACATTTTCCTGGCTGGTGATGTCATGCAGGCTTTACTCATCTATAAGGAGATTCGTGACAGGGGCTTTGACTCGCAGTTCTTCATCAACGGTCTGGCGCAGCACCTGCGTGACCTGATGGTCGCCAGCACACCGCAGACGCGCAAATTGCTCGAGATGAACGATGAGGTGGCACAGCGCTATGGTGAGCAAAGCACCAAACTGGCTCCCGCGTTCTATTACCGCGCTCTGGACCTGTGCAACACTTGTGACCTGAATTACCGTAATGCCAGCAGCAAGCAGTTGCTGGTGGAACTCACCCTGGTGAAATTGTGTCAGCTGGTGGCTCCGCAACAGCAGCCTGCAGCACAGCCGCCTATCCAGAAGATTGCTCCGGCTCCTGCCGGAACCCGGCAGCCTGCTGCACCATCGCAACCTCGACAGGCGGTCCCTAGTCAGCCGCAGGCTCGTCCTGCGGCACCTTCACCCGCAGCCCAGGCAGCCTCCCAACCTCCCAGGGCTCCTCATCCTGCCTCGGTGCCGCCAGTGGCTCCTGCTCTTGCAAGCCGTCCGGCACCCCGTGCCGTGGGCAGCGGCCCGCGCATCATGGTCAATGTCCCTAATGCTGCGGCTTCGCCCCAGCAGCCTGCAGCCGCAGCGGCTGCGGCGCGGCGCACCCAGCCGTTTACCGAGGAACAGTTGATGGCCGCATGGAACAGATACATCGATGAGCATCCACAGGAGAGAGCCTTGGTGACGACGATGTCCTATGCACATCCCCAGCGTGGAGAAAACGAGACGCGTTATCTCATGGTCGTGGGCAGTCCCAATGAGCTGAAGAATGTCGAGGAGCACAAAACTGAGCTGCTGAAGTACCTGTGCGATGCCGTGAAGAATGACGACCTGGCACTTGATGTCAAGATCAGCAAGGAGCCCATCGACACCCCCAAGATCCTGTCACCGAGGGAGGTCGTGGAGCAGATCAAGCAGAACAACCCCAACTTCACGCAGTTCCTGAAAGACTTCGACCTGGGCCTCGCCTGACCGTAAACCGGCATGATAGCAAGGCTGTGTGTCATCACCGCGACTAGGTAATATAACCGTGCTGGCGCACGGGAAATTAAGCAAATTTTTAAAAATTAATTTGAATGATTTCCCGCCCGCAGGGCAGTTATAATTCTAGCAATGATGGCACATCCTCAGTCATTTTTTTGCCGGCAGGCGATGTGGCGGCTACGGCAGGGAGTTGATTGAGGCGGCTTTGGCGTTGAAAAAGTTCTCGTTGTTGTTTTTCAACAGGTTGTACTCACTGTGATTGCCCCATGGTGCGGGCTTGTCCTCGATGGCAGTGTCCTCGCCGGTGTCGTTGTCGACATAGGGCTCGATGAGGTTCTGCCAGGCACGGATGCGTGCCTGGGACGATGTGCGGTCCATCAGCGCTTTTCCTGGAGTCACCAGCTCCTTGAGATGGGCTATATACTTGGCCTTGAAATCGTTGAACTTGAGTATCCTTGCGATGAGCCGGTTGTTGTCGGTGCCCCAGCTAAGGGGATTCTGGCGCCCGGCGTCCTCTTGGTTGCCGCACCTGAGGCTGGTCCCTAGCGTGTTGTCGTAGTCGTAGGGGATGAAATAGAACTTGTAACCGTCCAGATGCGTGCCGTTGAAGTAGAGGTAGTAGTTGTTGGCGTTGTTCCAGTAGTCGTCCCACATGCCCACGGCAACATTGACGGCATAGGTCTTGAGCAGCAGGTCGACATCTGTCACTTGCTGAATCCAGGTGTAGAACTCGTTGTCGCTCAGCCCGTTGATTTTGTTCATGAAGTCCACTAGCTGTACGCGTGCGCTGTCAAACTCCTCGGTACGGGTCTCGAGCGTGTAGGCGTGCCGGTCATCGGTGTCATCGTCAAACCAGATGTCACCGTTGGGATTGTTGAGCCCGGCAGCGCCATTGCGGCATTTCCACAGGTACCCGCTACTGGACCCAAAGCGGTCTTTCCTGTCCTTGAGATACCGTTTGTCGATGGGCTCAAGTAGCTCATACACGCCATAGTAGGCTTCCTTGCTGTCGCCCTCGACATGGAGCCATAACCGGCAATAATTGTCGCGGATGCCGGTCCACACGCCGGCGCGCTTGAACAGGTCGTAGCAGAACATCTCACGCACATAGGCCGGGTCGTCCTTGAACCACTTGAGGTGCAGTTTGCGCACGCCCTGGATGGTGTGGGCATCGTCGTCTACATACTTGAGCAGGTTCACGCCGAAGTGGGCATGGTGCCAGTCGGTGTTGTTGGCCTTGTGCATCTCGCCGCGCCAGCCTTCGGGACGGCGGCGCGAGGTGTTGCCCTTGAGGCGCAGGCCCACACTGTCGATGACGGTGGTCTCGCCGTCCTTGACAAACGCTATCGAGGCCATCACATACTGGGTGGTGTAGGCATTGGCGTCATAGAGCGACAATAACCGGTTCCACTCATCGAGGCTCACAGTGAGATGCACCTCGGGAATGGCGGCTTCGTCCCACACATAGTCATAGCCTCCCTTGACGGGCTCGGGCAGCGTGCCGCCCAGCAGATAGAAAACCAGCAGGTTGATGTCGGCGATATTTATCTCGTTGTCATAGTTGACATCGGCCCTTCTTGTCTCATCGTAGTTGGCGGGGTGACCCAGTGCGATGTCGATGAGCTCGTTGACATCGGCGATGTTGATTTCGCCATCACCGTTCACATCGCCCACGGTGAGTGTTGTGGGGTCGGGACCAACGGGCTCCTGGTATTTCTTGACATTGAATGTGAGGCTGTTGAGGTTGAATGTAAAGGTATAGTCAAGGCCGCTGCCCGTGAACTTGTAGGAATGGTTGTTGTTACTCTTCTGGGTCGTGTAGTCGTTATCCAGGAAAACCTCCTGGCTGCCGTTGCCGCTGGGACCGTAGCGGTAATTGGCGTTGAAGACGCTCCAGTCGCTGTCCTGTCCGTCGGCAAACACAAACCACACCGTGCCGCTGATTCTGGCGGTCAAGGTGTAAATGCCGTTGCCGCCATCGGTCATCTCAACGCCGTTGCCGGGATTCCAGTCGCCGAACGGACTGTTGCCGACCATATAGATGGCTGCCTGTGCCGGCACTATGGCCAGCACAAGCAGTATCCATGTCAGAGATATATACTTATTCATCTTGAATTTTGGTTGGATTATCTATCGCTATGATTGCATCAATGGCAACAAGCCACAGATTAATCATACCATGTAGAGTACATCAGATAGTTCTTGGCGATTTTCACATTGATTTCGCTGGCCTGCTTGGGGTCAACCATCTTTTTGAACTTCGCGGGAGAACCGGCCCACAGCTCGTGGGGACCCACCTTGGTGCCGCCCAGCACGACGCTGCCGGCAGCGATGATGGCGCCCTCGCCAATCTCGGCATGGTCCAGGATGATGCTGCCCATGCCGATGAGGGCCATATTACCGATTTTTGCGCCATGCACGACCACATTGTGGCCGATGGACACATCGTCGCCTATTTCGGTGACCGATTTCTCGTACAGGGTGTGTATCACACTGTTGTCCTGGATGTTGACACGGTTGCCGATGGTGATGGTGTTCACATCACCGCGCAGCACGGCATTGAACCAGATGCTGCAGTCGTCGCCCATGGTTACATCGCCCACAACGACAGCGCTGTCGGCCAGAAAACAATTATTACCGATTTTGGGGTCAAAGCCCCTGACTTTCTTGATAATAGCCATTATTGAGTTAAGTGTTTTTAGTTTCTAGTCCCTAGTCCTTAGTCCCTAGTTTCTGGGTTTTGGTTTCTGGTTATTAAATCTCTTGGGTCTTGGCGTTGAGCCAGGCGGCTTCCTCGTCGTTGAGCAGCGGTGTGATGCGCTCACGCACCATGCGGTGGTAGTCATTGATCTGGGCGACCTCCTCACTGGTGAGCATCGAGCGGTCGATGAGCTGCAGGTCATAGGGGAAAAGCGTGAGCGGCTCAAACTGCAGGAAGTTGCCGAATTCTTCGGTCTTCTCGCCCTCGACGACGAGCAGCAGATTCTCGGTGCGGATACCGTACTGGCCCGTTTTGTACAGTCCGGGCTCATTGCTCATCACCATGCCGGGAATCAGGCTCACATCAACCAGATTGGTGCGGATGCTCTGCGGACCCTCATGGCAACACAGGAAGTGTCCCACGCCGTGACCCGTGCCGTGGCCATAGGTCATGGCCTCTTGCCATAGCGGCAGGCGGGCTAGCACATCAAGCTGGCAGCCCGTGGTGCCCAAGGGGAACTTGGCACCCTGCAGTGCTAAGTGCCCTTTGAGCACGAGGGTGAAATCGTGCTTCTCCTGTGCTGTGGGATTGCCCAGCGTGATGGTGCGGGTGATGTCGGTGGTGCCGTCCAGGAACTGGGCGCCGCTGTCCACGAGCAGGATGCCCTCGCCGTGCAGCGTCGAGGCGCTCTCGTCGGTGGCCTCGTAGTGCACGATGGCACCATGCTCCTTGTAACCGCATATCATGGCAAAGCTGTCCTCACGGTAGAGGTCCTGCTGGGCGCGGAATTCCATTCCCTTGTTCCACACATCAACCTCGTTGATGCTGCCCTTGGGAGCCTCTTCCTCAATCCACTTGAACAGGCGCACCAGTGCGGCTCCGTCACGCTCCATGGCGTGGCGGAAACCCTCGATTTGAACCTCGTTCTTGATGCTCTTGAGGTCGGTAATGGGCGAGCGGAAGTAGACTTTCTGGCAGGGCAGGGCATTGGCAAGGGTGTCGCTCACGCGGTTGGGGTCCACGAGCACCACTTCATGCTCGCTCACGCGCTCCAGGAAGTGCACGATGTCGTCATAGTCCTGGATGGTCATGCCGCAAGCCTTGAGATGCTCGCGCACCTCGGCGGTCAGCTTCTCGTCGTCGATGAAGAGCACCTTGGCGCGGCGGGAGATATAGGCAAATGCAATGGTCACAGGAGTGAAGTCGATATCGTTGCCGCGCAGGTTCAGCAACCAGGCGATGTCGTCGAGTGCGGTGACCAGCATGGCGGTAGCGTCGTTGTCCTCGAGCACCTTGAGCAGCCGTTCAATCTTGGTGGTTGCCTCTTCGCCGGCATACTGCACATCGTGGACAAAGGCCGGCTGGCTGGGACGCGCGGGACGGTCGGCCCAGATGCGGTCGGCAGGATAGAATTCAGTGACGAGCATAAAGCCGTTCTCACCGCAGAAACGCTCCAGCATGTTGGCACCCTGGGCACTGTAGAGCCTGCCATCGATGGCGATGACTGAATCCTCTTCCAGTACCTCTTTCAGCCACTCGTGAATCGTGGGGTCGTTGCCCATGTTTTCTTTCATCATCACAAAGCCGCTGTCCTCCAGCTCAATGCCTGCTTGCAGGAAGTAGCGGGAGTCGGTCCACAAGGCTGCCTGGTCGAGCGTGACAACAGCGGTGCCGTTGCTGCCGGTGAAGCCGCTGACCCAGTCGCGGAATTTCCAGTGGTCACAGATGTATTCACTCTGGTGCGGGTCGGTGCCCGGGATGATGACGGCATCGACATTCAGGCGGCGCATCTCCTCGCGCAGCGCCTCAAGGTGAGGATAAGTCTCTCTACTCATAGATATAATATTTTTAGTTGTTAGGTTTCGGTATAATTAACTTGCAAAGGTACAATTTTTCTCTGTAAAGAGACCACACCTCACATCGTTTTTTCAGTAATGTGAGGTGCGGTATAGGTTCATTCAAAATCTTTAGCCCAATTAGTTAGGTGTTTTTACTCGAAGATGGGGTTGCCGATGCAGCCGTCAGGGGCCTGTATGTGGAGCATGGCGCACACGGTGGCGGCGATGTCGGTCATGTGGGTGAGCCGGCTGGTCTCGCCCGGGGTGATGTGCCAGCCCATGAAGATGAGGGGAATGTGGGAATCGCTCTGGTTCCAGGTGCCGTGGTTGGAGCCTGCCCATTCGGGTTTGCCGGCATAGACGCCCGTGCGGGGCACAATGTAGATCTCACCGCTGCGCTCGGGGAAGTAGCCCAGCTTGATGCGCTCCTTGAGGATAGAGGGGATGGGGTAGGTGTCGATGCGTGACATGTCGATGGCCCATTGGATCTCCTCGGGCTGCTCCAGGGCCTGGCAGGCAGCGCGCATGACTTGGTCATAGTCAAGTCGGGCTCCATCAATCACCTCGCGGTTGAGATAGAAGGTATATTCCATCTCGGCCTTGAGCAGGCTGTCGACACCGAATTGCTGTTTCAGCAGTTTGTTGGCTGCAATGATGGCGTCGGGATTGTGCCAGCAGCCGCTGGGCAGCCCGTGTGAGGTCATGCGGGGATAGCTATGGGTGCCGCCATGGTCGGCCGTGAGGAACAACAGATAGTTGCCTCGCCCGATGCGCTGATCGAGAACTTCGATGAAATGGGCGATTTCCTTGTCTAGCTGCATATAGATGGCGTCCACTTGAGGCGAGTGGGAGCCATAGTAATGCGCACACATGTCGGTGTTGGAAACGCTGACGGTGAGCATGTCGGTGACCTCGCCTTGACCCAGCTTCTCGTTGATGAGGGCCTGCTCGGCGAGGGCAAATGTCATCGTGGTGCCCATGGGTGTGTTATTGAGGTCCTGTGACAACTCGGCATGATGCTTTTTGTTGAATTCATCGACCCATTGGGGCAGTTTTTCCATGTAGTAGGTGCTGGTGACAAACGATGTGCTGCCCTTGTCATACCAGTAGGCGCCAATGGGATGATGTCCTGACGGCAGGATGGCTGCACGGTCCTTGAGGGCAACGCCCACTGTGCGGCTCCTGAAGTCGGTGGCAAGATACAGCTCGTCGGCCACATTAGTGGTAATGAGGTTGCGCGGCGACTTGCCACGGGTTTTCTCGTTACCGCCCACGGCTCGCACGGTCTCGTCCTGCACGCTGGTGACATTCTTGCCGTTAATCATGAAATTGTTGCCTGCAATGCCGTGGAAAGCAGGCGTGGTTCCGGCGAAGATGCTGGCGTGTCCACAGGCGGTTACCGTGGGCACATAGTCAATGATGGTGTTGTTGCAGCGGTAGCCGTCGTGCAGCAGCGTCTCAAAGCCGCCCTCGCCCCACTGGTAAGTGTAGAGGTAGTCCCACCTCATCTGGTCCACCACAAGGCCCACGACCAACTTGGGCCTATCCACCTGGCCACTGGCACACAACGCCACCACAGCCATCACCACAACTAATAATCTCTTCATAAAAACAACTTTTTTTATTTTTATTTGATTGAGTAGCGATAAATAAAAGACAACTTGAACAACTATGACAACTTATTTATAAATACTGCCTTGTTCGTCTTGCCTTGAAATCTTGAATAACCTTTCCGTCTATGCCAACTATATTATTGTTCTCCTTATCATAAAAGTATCGTTCAAGTTCATAGTTTTTTGGTGCAAAGTTCACTAGAATGCCACACGGTTTCTTTAGTAAACGCAGATAATTGAACAGTTGGGCACGATGCCCGGAAATCAATTCGCTGACTGATTTGCATTCAACGATAATATTTCCTTTGCAAAGGAAATCAATGCGAAACAGTGATTCCATAGCTTTATTATGGTAATAAGGATGAAATGACTGTTCTCTAAGATATTGAATCCCTTGTTCCTTCAGTTGGATTTCTAACCCCTCTTGGTAGCAGGATTCGTTCAGTCCCGCACCTAATTCACAGTGGACTTCATGAATGGCACCGATGACATCATACATCAAATTCTTGTATTCATCAAAGTTAATCATTGATAATTAGTTGTTTAAGTTGTATAAGTTGTCTTTATAATAGGGCAGGATTGGTGCGGAGTCGTTTTTAAGGGTGGCGGGTGGTGCCGCGGACGACAAGGCGGGTCTTGACGATGCGTTTCTCGGCGTGGTCGCGGGGGAGCTGGCCCTCGACGAGGCCGATGAGGATGTCGGCGGCCTCTTTGCCCACCTGTGAGCCGCGCTGCTCGACCGTCGTCAGCATCGGGTCGCACACCGTGGCGCGGAAACCGTTGGTGAAGCCGCAGATGCTCACCTCGTCGGGAACATTGAAACCCAAGCGCTTGACTACCGACAAGATGCCGATAGCTGTCTCGTCGTTGACGGCAAAGAAAGCATCGGGACGGTTTTCCATGCACATCATCGCCGGAGTGATGCGTTCGGCATCGGCGCGGTTGTCGCAGATGCGCACCAGCGACTCGTCCAGCGTCAAGCCATGCTTGTACAGGGCATCACGGTAGCCGTTGAAGCGGTTTTTGGCGATGACCATGTTCATCGGGGCGCCATAAAAGGCGACGCGTTTGCAACCGGTCTCGATGAGGTAGGACACAGCCCCCATGGTTCCCAAATAGTCATCGACGACCACGCGGCTGGCATTCAAGGCGGGACAAATGCGGTCGTAGAAAACCAGTGGCACACCACAGGAGTCCAGATGCAGGAAATGGTCATATTGCTCGGTGTCTTTGGCTTGTGAAACAATGATGCCACACACCTTGTTCTTGAGCATGGCTTCACAGATCTGCACCTCCCGCTCGTAGCTCTCGTTGCTCTTGGCCACAATGATCTGATACCCGCGCGACGACGCTTCGCTCTCGATGCCGTCGAGAATTGACGAAAAGTAGTAGTGGACCAGTTCGGGCACAATCACACCGATGGCGCGCGACGGATTGCGGCGGCTGTGGCGCAGCTGTTCGGCGATTACATTAGGAAAATAATTATGCTCGCGGGCATACTGCTGGATGGCCTGGCGGCGTTCGCGCGAGATGCTCGAACTGTCGTTCAACGCTCGTGACACAGTGGCCACAGAAACGCCCAATTCACGGGCGATGTCCTTCATCGTTAGTTGTCGTTTATCATCCATCTTGAATAGGTCTTTTCGCTTGAGTTGGTTAATGCTGATTGTAAAAGACGGATTATCTCTTAACAACGGCGAAGATATATCGAATAATCGAGTTGCGCAAACGATTGCATGTATTTAAACAAATTTTTAACATTATAAAAAAAGAAGAAATAATCTAAATAATCTATTTTTGCCGTGTTTTAATTGCGTTAAACCGCTTTTTAGGGAGCCACAAGGGCCGTCCAACACCCGCAGTTTATCAAGATTGAATCAAACAAACTATTGATTACCAACATAATATTAACTTTAAACATTAAAAAATGAAGCAGGTAAACATCAGAATTCCTTCTAGGATTCTTGCCCTAGTGATGGGACTGTTCCTGTCACTGGGAGCCTATGCACAGATTACTGTGAACGGCATTGTTAAGGATGCTACCGGCGAGCCCGTGATCGGCGCGACTGTTCGTGTCGTCGGCACTCAATTGGGTACTGCTACCGACTTTGACGGTCTCTTTACCCTCGACGGTGTGCCCCAAGGCGCCAAGCTCCTCATTTCGTCTGTTGGTTACGAGGACCACGAGGCCACCGCAGCCAGCGACATGGTCATCACCCTGGCCGAGAGCACTCAGATGCTTGAAAATCTGGTGGTCATCGGTTATGGTGTAGTAAAGAAAAACGACTTGACCGGTTCGGTAACGGCTCTCAAGCCCGATGCCAAGAACAAGGGCGTCGTTGTCAGTGCCCAGGACATGCTCGGCGGTAAGGTTGCCGGTGTGAGCGTGACCAGCAATGGCGGTGAGCCCGGCGGCGGTGCCAGCATCCGCATCCGCGGTGGTTCGTCACTGAACGCCAGCAACAACCCCCTGATCGTGATCGATGGTATCGCCATGGATAACAACGGCGTGAGTGGTATCTCCAACCCCCTGTCAATGGTGAACCCCCAGGACATCGAGAGTTTCAACGTGTTGAAGGACGCATCGGCCACCGCCATCTATGGTAGCCGTGGTTCTAACGGTGTCATCATCATTACCACCAAGAAGGGTCGTCGCGGCCAGGCTCCGCAAGTGTCCTACAACGGTAGCGTGACCTGGAGCAAGAAGAAAAAGACCATCGACGTGATGAGCGGCGACGAGTACCGTGACTTTGTGAAGGAGATCTTCGCTGGCAACACCCGTGAGCAGAACGCCCTGTCGCTGCTGGGCAATGCCAACACCGACTGGCAGAGCGAGATCTACCGCACGGCCTTCAGCCACGACCACAACCTGACCGTTGCCGGTTCGGTGGGTCAATACCTGCCTTATCGCATCTCGGTCGGCTACACCGACCAGCAGGGTATCCTCAAGACCTCGGACTACAAGCGTTACACCGTGGCCTTGAACCTGAACCCCTCGCTGTTCAACGATCACTTGACCATCAACCTCAGTGGTAAACTGGCGTGGACCAAGTCGCGCTGGGCCGACACCGGTGCTGTGGGCAACGCCGTCCGCATGGACCCGACGCAGCCCATCTATAGCAGCGATGAAAAGTATAACGGTGTGGGTGGCTACTTCGAGTGGCTGCAGCCCAACGGCTCGGACAGTGCTTGGCCCTACACCAAGAACACCAACGCCCCCTACAACCCCGTGGCCATGCTCGACAACCATGACAACAGTGGTAAGACCCACTCGTTTATCGGTACTGCCGAGGTTGACTATAAGATCCACGGCTTTGAGGACTTGAGACTGCACCTCACCCTGGGTGGCGACTTCACTGGCGGTAATGGTCACAACATCAGTGCCAATATCTCCAATACCTCTAACTACTGGGGCAACAACAGTTGGTATACCCAGAGCAAAGAGAACCTGCAGTTGAGTGCCTATGCCCAGTACTATAAGGACTTCAACGACAAGCACCACTTCGACATCATGGCCGGTTATGAGTGGCAGCACAACTGGCGCAAGGAGTACAACGAGTCATGGGGTACCTATCCCACCAACTCGGCACTCTTCTTCACCGATGCCGATATCGAGAATGGCGCGCTCCAGGTTGTGCCTGGCATGTGGATTCCCGCTGCCAACTACAACGTGGGCGACAGCAAGGCCGGTGCCATCCGTGCCGAGGGCGTTTACCGCCAGAACAACGGCTTGGGTTATCGCACCGAGAACTACTTGGTATCGTTCTTTGGCCGTGCCAACTACTCCTATAACAACCGCTACTTGTTGACCTTCACCATGCGTTATGACGGCTCGTCACGCTTCAAGAAGCACTGGGCATTGTTCCCCTCGGCTGCGCTGGCATGGAAGATCAGCGAGGAAGACTTCATGAAGGACGGCCCCTTCAGCGACCTCAAGTTGCGCCTCGGTTGGGGTAAGACCGGTCAGCAGGAAGGCATTGGCGACTATAACTACTTTGCCACCTACGTGATGAGCAACGGTAGCATGGGCTCATTCTACGACATCGCTGACGACGGCTCCAAGGCTAAGCCCAATGTTTACAACCCCGAGTTGAAGTGGGAGACCACCACAACGACCAACATCGGTCTTGACTGGGGTGTCATGAACCAGCGCTTGACCGGTAGCATCGACTGGTACTATCGCAAGACCACCGATCTGTTGAACTGGGCCACCTTCTCGGCTATGACTAACTTCAAGAACGCGTTCTACAAGAACATCGGTTCGCTGCGCAACACCGGTATCGAGTTCTCGTTGAACTGGAAGGCCATCAGCACCAACGACCTGTTGTGGACCATCGACTATAACTTGACCTATAACAGCAATAAGATCACTGAACTCATCAGTGACGATCCCGATTACTTCGTGACCACCGGTAGCATTGGCATCAACGGTAATGCCCAGGCTCACGTCGTGGGTCATCCCTCCAACAGTTTCTACGTTTACCAGCAGGTCTATGGCCAGGATGGCAAGCCCATCGAGGGCCAGGTGGTTGACCGCAACGGTGACGGTGTGATCAGCGACGCCGACAAGTATCTGTACAAGTCGCCATGGGCTCCCGTGACCATGGGTCTGGCTTCACGCCTCGACTGGAAGAACTGGGACTTCGGCTTCAGCCTGCGTGCCAGCATCGGCAATTACCTGTTCAACAACGTGATGCAGGGTTATCACAACGTGAGCCCCGCAGCCGTGTTTGAGGAGGTGGGTGCCTTCTATCTGAACAACCGTCCCCGCAAATCGGTTGAAATGGGTTGGCAAACCTATAACAACCACGCTAACTTCAGCGACTACTGGGTACAGAACGCTTCGTTCCTCAAGTGTGACAACATCACCCTGGGTTACAGTTTCAGCGATCTGTTCAAGAGCGGTGCTTATCATGGCCTGGGCGGCCGTGTCTATGGCACCGTCAGCAACGTGTTCTGCATCACCAAGTATGATGGCATCGATCCCGAGGTCTTTGGTGGCATTGGCGGCGACATCTTCCCGCGTCCCATCTCGTTTATCCTGGGTCTGAGCCTGAACTTCTGATTTCGTTGACACATTATTAATATATAATCAGAGAATATCACAATGAATAAGTTTTTTAAATATATACAATGTGCAGTTGCTGCTCTGCTGATTGCTGGTGGTCTGTCCTCATGTGTCAACGATCTCGACGTTGATCCCATCGACCCCTCGCTGCAGAGTGATGTGACTCCCGAGCAGTTGTTCAACAAGTGCTACTCGGTGTTTGCCACCTCGGGCAACAATGGTGGTGACGACAATGTTGACGTTGACGGTCTTGATGGCGGTTTCCAGCACAAGTACCGTCAGATGTGGAACTCCAACGAGTTGACCACCGACGAGGCCATCTGTGGTTGGGGTGATGAGGGTATCCCCTCCTATTGCCACAACACCTACGACGCCAGCCACCCGATGCTGCGCGGTTACTACTATGGTCTGTGCATCGGCATCACCTTCTGCAACCAGTATCTGGAGGTGTATAGCGACTATGATCCCACGATGACTGCAGAGGTTCGCTTCCTGCGTGCCTTCCAGTTCTATCTGTTGACCGACGCCTTTGGCAACATTCCTTTTGCTACCACCATCTCGGGCGACAATCCCGAGCAGTATAGCCGTCCTCAGGTGTGCGAGTTCATCGAGAGCGAGTTGAAGGCTATCATCGGCGAGGATCCCAGCGACAATGCCACCATCCTGAAGGATCCGCAGCCCAAGAAGTATGGCGACGCCGGTTATGGCCGCGTCGACAAGGCTGCTGCCTGGATGCTCCTGTCGCGCCTGTACCTCAACAGCGAGGTCTACACCGGCACGGCACGCTGGCAGGATGCTGCCGACTATGCCAAGAAGGTGATGGACTCTAACTACAAGTTGCTCACCACGGGCTATGCAGGCACAGGCATCGACGGCATCTACCGCGAGTACACGCCTTACCAGATGCTCTTCATGGGCGACAACAGCAAGACCGACGCTGCCTATGAGGCTGTGTTCCCTGTTATCCAAGATGGTCTGCGCACCACCTCGTGGGGCGGTACCAACTTCTTGATCTGCTCGACTGCCGACGCCGATATGCACCCCAACCAGTATGACGAGACCGAGGTCAATGGTCTGTACAACAACAGTGCATGGGGTGGTAACCGTGCTCGTCCCGAGTTGATCCGTCTGTTCTTCCCCAACGATGACGCTCCTTCGGGCCACGCCTATGTTACGGCTATGGCTGCCGAGGACGACCGTGCCTTGTTTGAGACCGAGGGCCGTTACCTCAATGTTGAGGACGAGTCTAACTTCAAGTATGGCTATGCTGTTGCCAAGTTCAACAACTTCAAGTGCGACGGCAGCAAGGGTAGCGACATTACCTTTGCCGACTCCCACCTGTTCTACATGCGTGTGGCCGAGGCCTATCTGACCTATGCCGAGGCATTGACCCGCCTGAATGGTGGCGTCGCTCCCGCCGAGGCCGTTACCGCCCTCAACACCATTCGTGGCCGTGCTCACGCCTTGCAGCGCAACCGCTACACCCTCGATCAGATTCTGGACGAGTGGGGTCGTGAGTTCTATTTTGAGGGTCGTCGCCGCGTCGATTTGATCCGCTTTGGCAAGTTTGGTGGCAATACCGACTACCAGTGGCAATGGAAGGGTGGCGTCTATGCCGGTCGCGACTTTGAGTCGTTCCGCAACGTCTTTGCCATCCCCACCGATGACCTGATTGCCAACTCCAAACTGCAACAGAATCCCGGTTATTAATGCAACCGCAATGTCTAACATTTAATAATAAATGACAATAAGAATATGAAAAAGATATTTTTATCATCACTGATGCTGCTGAGCATGGCTCTCGTGTTCACTGCATGCGAGGATGACCGTGATTCTAACCCGACGCTGGTACAGCCCACCACGTTCACGCTCAACAACCCCGTGAACACGCTGGTTGACCTGGAGATCTCGACGGCTATCCCCTTTGCCTGGTCGCAGCCCGATTTCGGTGGCTGGCCCGCTGCCTGTGAGTATCAACTCGAGGTTTCTCCCACCAACGAGTGGACCGTGTCGACCGCCGAGGCCGATGCCGACACTACTGGTGCCACTATCGCTAACTTTGCTACTTTGAAGTCAGTCTTTGCAGGTTGCTCTGGCGACATGGATGTCGTTGAGCTGAACAAGGCTCTGAATAAGATCTGCATGTGGGAAGAAGACAATGTTCCCGCCAAGCAGACCGTCTATGTGCGCTGCCGCGCTATTACCAATGGCGCTGAGCCGGTTTACTCCAATGTTGTAAGCCTTGACGTGAATCCCTACTATGTTGACCTCAGCGCTGAAGTCAGCGACGAGATCGAGTACTGGTACCTCATCGGTGCCTGCATCGGTGACGGCTCGTGGGGCAATAGTGCCGACGGTGTGGGTGTATCCATCATCCCGATGTATCCCGTCTATGACACCGACGGCAGCGTGATGCCCGGTGAAATGCAGTATGTGGGCTACTTCCCCGCCGACCAGGGCTTCAAACTCATCCAGGTTCCTGGTGACTGGACGGCTCAGTGGGGTCAGGGCGATGGTGCCTATGTGAAGAATGACGGTGGTAGCAGTGACATCAAGTTGCCTGCCGACGGCTATTATCGCATCCACCTGAACACCGCTACCGACGAACTCACCATCGAGCCCTATGAGGGTACGGTAGGCGTTTACACCATGATTGGCATGCCTGGCAACTATCAGGGCTGGGATACCGGTGCTAATCCCATGAACGCCATGAGCACCGTCGTTGAGAACCACGACTGGTACCTGAAGAACGTGACCTATGAGGAGACGACCCTCAAGTTTGCTGCCGACAATGACTGGGCTGTAAACTGGGGTGGCAGTGGATTCCCCCATGGCCAGGGCACTCAAGACGGTCCTGACATCGCTGTCGCTGCCGGTACCTACCATGTATACTTCAACGATATCTTAGGCACCTACAACTTTGTCCCTGTTGAGTAACTAACTTAAAACTAGAAAGATAAAATGAAGAAGTTTTTATATTTTGCAGCAACTGCATTGTTGCTGGCTAGTTGTACCGAGGATTTCAAGGACTGGGCAGAGCCCCAGAGCACTCCTCAAGGTGATGTGATCACCTTCGGCAACGGTTCGGTGGACCCTGTCGGCACGATTGACTTTGCCGTGGAGACCGGCGAGCGTGTCAAGGTGTGTGACATCACTGCACCCTCAACGAGTGACACTGCTTACCAGGCTCAATATACCCTCTACCTCAATGACCAGGCTTTTGTCATGGGTGAGGATGGAACCATCGCGTCTCAGGAACTCAAGGATTATGTGATTGCACTCTATGGCAAGGCTCCCGAGCCCCGCGTATTCACTGGCGTCGTAGAGTGGGTGATGACCAATGGAAAGACTGCCACCAGCATCAAGAGTGAGCCGTTTGAACTTACGGTGATTCTTGAGCCTATCGCTAAGCCCGACCTGTGGTATCTCGTGGGTTCGTGCATCGGTGACGGTTCGTGGGGCAATGATCCCGCTAATGTGGGCACCGCTCTTATTCCCATGTACACCGAGGCCGAGGACTTCACGGTTCTGACCTATGTTGGCTACTTCCCCGCCGGACAGGGCTTCAAGCTGATCCACCAGCCCGGCAACTGGGATGAGCAGTGGGGTATGAAGGACGGTGAACTCGTCAAGAACGATGGCGGCAGCAGTAACATCGAGGTTCCTGCCGACGGTTACTACATGGTAACCTACAACATGGGCAACGAGACCCTGACCGTCGAGCCCTATGACGGCATCGTTGGCGTCTACAGCATGATGGGTATGCCTGGCGGTTACCAGGATTGGAACCCCGGTGGCACCCTCATGAATCCCATGAGCACCGTGGTCGAGAACCATGACTGGATGGCTGTCCAGACCTTTGAGGAGAACACCGAGCTCAAGTTCGCTGCCGACGGTGGTTGGACTGTGAACTGGGGTGGTCCCACCTTCCCCGTGGGCGTAGGCGTACAGAATGGCGCTAACATCCCCGTTGAGGCCGGTTCTTATCGCATCGTCTTCAACGACATCTTGGGCAAGTACTACTTCATCTCGATGTAATATCGGTTGAGTAATCCTTATAGTGGCGGCCTGTCATCGTGGATGGCAGGCCGCCTTGTTTTTTGGATGTTATACATGCCAGTGGCAATCTTTTATATTGTTTCTTATTTATTTTCTTCATGAAAGTTGTTTATTAATTTTTTTAGATGTATTTTTGCAGATGTATTTAGTGCGATGTATACAATTTAGGTAATTATAACCCCTTTTTATTAACTTTAATTTCGTTTTTATCATGAAGAAATTATTTACTTTATTTGCTGTGGCCGCTATGGCATTTGCCGCTAATGCTGCTACTTTGACTGTTGCCGATGGTACCGAGTACAACGGCCACTATCCCTTCTACGGTCTGTATTATGACACCCAGGGCACAACCAGCCAGGTAATTTATCCTGCTAATGAGCTCACCGATATGGTTGGCAAGGAGATTACCAAGTTGGAGTTCTATGCAAACGCTCCCATTGGAGTTACCGACGGTGATTTGGAGTATGCTCTTGATATCGTTGATGCCACTGAGTTTGCAACCGCTACTCCTTTTGAGTTGAGTGAGAACGCCGTGGTTGGCCATAGCATTCCTGTGAATGGTTCGGAAGTTTATGTAATTGAACTGGATGAGCCCTTCTTGTATGAGGGTGGCAACCTGCTGCTCCAGACTGTTGTGACAGAGGCTGGCGGCTACAGGTCTGTTTACTTCTATGGTGTGCAGACGGGTCTTGTTGGCGGTTTCTACCAGTATCAGGGATGGTTTGGTATGAACGCCTACACCGAGGCTTTCATGCCCAAGACCACCTTCACCTATGAGGCTGGCACGACTCCCGTTGAGCCCACCGAGAAGACCGGTGCTCCCACCTTCAACGGCTACACCACCGACGGTATCCACGCTTACTTCGTAGAGATCGTTCCCAGCGAGCCCAGCACCATCTGGTACCGCGTTCGCTACCCGGACGGCACCTACAGCGATTGGGCCATCTATGAGGACATCCTGAGCTTCACCGAGGACGGCAT
>ONYP01000054.1 GCA_900322135.1 uncultured Prevotellaceae bacterium | reverse complement strand
CGACAGGTAGGGCTCCCCTATGGCGTACAGCCAGTACATGACATGCCCGATGATGACATGCATCATCATCAACGCCCGGTAATGGTCCAACTGTGTGTCACGCATGTCTTATGCCGTCACTTGTTGTATGTGGATGGAGTGATGGAAAACTGCGCTTCCTGTTCCACTCCGAATCCTCACTTCACCATTGTAGTTGGTATATAAATAGGTGTCACCAAAGGTCATGTGGCCACCCGCGGCGTAATCGCCGTATCTGCCGAATATCCTCAGCACCGTAACCGTGTCAAGCCAGTGATAGAATTGGGGAGGCAGGTTGGCGGTCTCGGGATCGAAATTGTCAACACCGATTTCCGCATTACCGTTGTTGTGAACAATGAACTGAGCGTTCATGTTGCCAGTCGCAAGAACGCATAATAGCGCTGCTAGGAAAATAATCTTTTTCATAATTATTGGTTGTTATTTGGTTAATAAAATAAAAAGGCCGATTTCATCGAAGAAAATCGTCTTTTTGGGGGCTAGTAATTGGTGAATTGTCCTTGATAGACATTGTTGAACTCCGAGGTGATGACAATGGTATAATTGTCATCCGGTAGCGAGGAGATGTCGATACTGTCACCATAGCCGTCCACCTGTGTCGAAATGACTGCAATCATCGAAGACTGTGAGATAATATCCACATCATAATACGCGGAGAACCCATCGGCAACAAAGATAATCTCCTGGTTATTAGAGTCAAAATACACTTCTGGCATGTCTGCAGGGGCATAATGTTCATTGTGAGACGGCATTTGACCGTTCTGGCTCAAGTCAATTTTTTTTCTTGCTGATAGACTGAATCCAACAAGTAATAAAATAAGAATTAATACAGATTTCTGTTTCATAGCTTTAAGGAAATAAATTTTTTATTCTAATATTTGCAAATTTATTAAAAATCAACGATACCCACCAAAAATAATCGTTACACAAAATTATCATAAATACTTGAAAATCAATCCATTAAAAATCAGTTTTTTACACACTATAATACATCGCAGTTTTTAAACTATTTTTCCATGGTTATGAGTTCAATTCTCTTCTGGTGAAAATACAACACGAGTAGATGATATCATCATGTTTTCTCTAAACATATAATGATATAGAAAGGCTTTTCGAATTCTCACTTCTATGATGATTGTGATGAATTACTGGATATTAGATAACTGTTAGTCCGTTGTGGTCAATGACCTGAACTGCCTCAATAAATAGCATACATTTCATCGAAATCTAACGATTCGATAAAAACAGAATATACAATGTATGTAGATAATGACGTTGATAATAATCAAGACACAATATTATTATTTGTCTTGAATTGATTAATATAATCGTCAAGAGTACCCTCTAACCTCATTTTCATTGACAATCTTTTTCTAATTGTACTGATACTTGTAGCGTTAGAATAATCCAGTATCATGGCAATCTGAGCACAAGAATATCCCATACATGTCAGAGCAATCATTAACAAGTCTTTTTCTCCTAACTGTGGATATCGACGCATTGTGTGAGCCATGATGCCATTGTTTTCAGTATCAATATGATGGTATAGTTTGGTCCAAAAATCATTATTCTTTTCTTGAAATAAAACAATTTGATGGATTTTTTTTGCCAAAACATTTCTTGGCGCATGATAGCACTCTTCGATTATCTCCTTAATAAGACATATGTGAGAATTCACGGTATCTTTTAATCCCTGATCACAAATTCTCAGGTTATTAAAATTTTGTTGCAGCTTTCTAAAGTCCTCTGATTGTGTCTTTGCCTCTTGACGCAAATCCAGTATCAATTTATCGTATCGATGAATTCTAAGAAATTGACGAATAATAAAAAAAGAAGCTATGATAAAAACTAGAATCCCCAATAAATAAACATAACGAGCATTACTCAAATTCTTTTGACTTCGCTTCAGCATGTCCCGGTCAAGATTATTCTCGATGTTTCGAATCTCGATTTTTGTTTGATTTGCCATCAAAGAATCTGCTATTCGCTGGCTTTTACGATCCATAATCAGTGACGTTGCCGAATCATGTTTTGCAAGAGATAAATCACTTAGACTGCCCCAATAATACATTTTAAACAAGGCGTCGTCCTGATCTCCACTTTGCACAGCCAGATTTATGAATAACTCTGATGAGTCTAATGAACCCATTTTAGCATAGACATTTGCTGCAGTAAAATACAATTTATAATCCAAATCAACAATACCCATGCTCATCACTCTATTAATCAGTTGTCTTGCTTCCTCGAATCTGCCATTATGGTAATACAAAACCATCAAAGCTTGGGCGTTATTAATTATTTTCATGGTATCATTCATATTTTTCGCAATCTCTGCTGCTTCCAACAATAAGAATTCAGCGGTATCAGGCCTGAACTGCCTGTATTTACAACCAAGATTATTAAGACAAATTAGCTGGTGTATTGAATCATTAGTGTGTCTATAACAATCCAAGGCCTCTTTATACTTATCAATTTCCATGCCATCGATAGAATAATAGTCACTGTACAAGGCGCCCATTCGCATTTTGACATAGCCCAGGTTGAAGTAGTCGTCGGGGGCGGCGGTGGCTTCGGCATGCTTGTAGTAGAGCATGGCGCTGTCGGGGTGCCCCAGTTCCTCCATCACGGCACCCTTGTAGATGTAGGCGCGAGTGAGTTTTTCCTGCTCGTCGCTGTGAGCGCGGTAGTAGGCCAGGGCGCGGTTGATGTCGCTGTCGCTGGTGGCGGTGATGTAGCACTTGTAGCGGGCCTGGGTGACGAGCAAGTCACGGTAAGCGCGGTCGCCGGGAGTGGCGAGACTATCTCTGACGAGTGCCTCAACGAGGGCAAGGGCGCTGTTGGGGGCTGCGGCCATCAGGCTGTCGGCCACCGTGAGGCGCGCATCATAGCGCGCCTCGCCCTGGCACCCCGTGACCGTCGACACGAGTGCCAACGTCGCAAGCAATATAGCCAACGGTAAATGTTTCATGCCTTTCATGTTCATTTTCCAGCGCAAAGATAATACATTCTTTGATAATATAAAATGGAGTCGCCTCCGGCGACGTGCTGGGAGGTGCTACTACCGGCGGTGATGCTGACTCCCTAGCTACGCTCGGTCGCCAGCATTACCGCCGGTTACTCAGCGGCCACCCTACGGGTGGTTATTTGGTTTTGACGGGCTTGGTGCGGTAGATGTCGTCTTTCTTGACCTTGACGATGGTACCGTAGCGGGCCAACGCCTTCATGTCGAGTTTCTTGAGGTTGCCCACGACCATCAACTGGTAGGGTTTGCCCTGGATGTGCTGGCGGTAGAAAGCCTCAATGTCGGCCTGTATCAGTGAGGGTAGCTGCTGAGCCAGTACCGTGTGCTGGTCGGCGGTGAAACCGCAGCGTTCCATCGCCGCAATCATGAGCGGCTTGCCACGGAAGGTGGGATAACTGTTGTTGATGTCGTTGAGCAGGCTCTGACGCGCCACATCCATATTCTCACTGTTGACAGGCATATCGTTGACCAGCGAATCCAGCAAGGCGATGGCCTGCATCGACTTGTCGGCCTGGGTTGCCACAAGCGCCAAATAGCCGCTGGGAGTGGACGAGTGGGCCAAGGAGGGTGTCAAAGTGACGCCCTGTGAGGCATAGGCCATCGAACGGAACTCCCTTACCTCCTGGAAGAGCACCGACGACATGCCGCCGCCAAAGTACTCGCCCCACATCTTCAGGCAAGCCTTGTCGCGGTCGCCGACCACACCCTCAAGGGGTCGGTACAGGCCGATGACCGTCTGGCGCGACTTGGGCATATCGAACACATAGACCGTGGACGACTGCGGCGTCTCGACCACATCTTCCCGCATCGGATTCTCCTCGGTGCCAGTGAGTTGCGGCAACAGGCGGGTTATCATGTCGGCAACCTGCTGCGGAGGCCGGTTACCGCTGTAGCTCACATCGCAACGGCAAGGATACAGTCCCTGGAACGAAGCCATGAGGGCCGCAGCCTTGACCTTCTTGAGTTCCTTGCCGGTCAGGCGGGTGAGATAGGGCGACTCGCTGCCCCTGATGACCTTGGCCGCCAGGGCGCTGAAGACACTAGTATTCTCTTCCCAGAACGATTTCTCTTCAGGACCTGCCGCATCCTTGATGTCGTCGAGTTTCTCCTCATTGGCCTTCATGTGGTCGAGAAAATGGCTCAACAGGCGCAGCGTGGGCTCCAGCTGGGCGTCGTCGCCCTTGACAACCATCATCGACGACTGGTCGGCTGCGCTGAACTCCACACTAGCCCCCAACTGCTGCAGGGCAACGCCCAGAGCCTTGACATCGAGCGAGTCGGTCCCCAACTCGCCCACATAGCCTGCAGCGGCCTCGAGCAGACGGTCCTGCTTGGTACCCTTGTGGAAGTCAAACACGAGGCTGAAGGTGCTGTTCACCGGGTTGGGCCCGGCATAGAGCGTATTGCCTCCAGTCATCTTTACCTTGACAGCATCAGCGGCAAAATCGAGCAGCCTGGGGGCAGCATCGTGCACGGGCAGCTGCTCCAGCCGCTGGGCGAACGCCGACTTGTCGGCTGCATGCTGCGGCCTGACGGGGGTGTATTCGGGCTTGGCAATCTCCTCGACGGGATAGCGGCCGTTCTTCTTGTGGAAGCGGTAGAAGTTGTCGGTGAAATACTTGCGTGCCACGCGGGTGACATCGTCGCGGGTGATGCCCGACACAGTGGTCGACAGGCGCATGAACTCGTTCCACGACACGCCGGCCGACATGGCTGCCACCATCAGTTCAGAGCGCTTGGTGATGCTCTCCAAGGCCATCTCGTTGTTGCGGGCAATCATGCGCTTGACCGCCGTCAGCTGCTCGTCGGTAAAGTCGCCGTTTTTCAGTTTCTCGAGTTGCCCGAGGCACAGGTTCTCGGCCGTCTTTACCTTGCACAGGATTTTGGGCACCACGATGACGGCGAGTGCCGCCGTCTGGTTCATGCCGATGTTCTGGGCCATCGACAGATAGACGCGGTTATTGTTGGTCAGCTCGTCGAGCAGCCCTGTGTGGTTGTCGTTGTTGAGCAGGGCAAGCGCCACCTGCATGGCAGGGGCATCGGCATCATAGTCGGTGGGGCCGCGGAACACCATCGCACTCATGCCGATGATGGGCATGGGAAACAGGAATTTCTCGACGGGTTGGCCCTCGATGGCAGGCGCCACAATCGAGGCGCGCACGGGCTTCACACCACGCTCCAGCCTGCCGAAGGTGCGTTGCAGCAAGGGCATCAGTGTCTCGGGGTCGATGTCGCCCGCGAGGATGAGTCCCATGTTGCTCGCCACATAATACTTCTTGTAAAAGGCCTCCATGTCGGACAGTTTTGGATTCTTCAGGTTCTCGGTGCTGCCGATGACGGGATAGGCATAGGGGGTGCCCGCCAGGAACTTGGAGCCAATCTGCTCGAGCATCGTCGAGGCAGGATCGTCGGAGTACATGTTCTTCTCCTCGTAGACCGTCTCCAACTCGCTCTGGAACAAGCGGAACACCGGATGGATGAGGCGATGGCTGTTCAACTCGCACCACTGCTCGATGAACTGCGGCGAGAAGGTGTTGTGATAGAAGGTGAAATCATAGGAGGTGCCAGCATTGAGGTCCGTGCCGCCGTACTTGGTAATCAGGCGGTTGAACTCGTTGGGGATGGCATACTGCGAGGCTTTGATGTTCAACTCGTTGATGTCGTGCTGGATAGCCTTGCGGCGCGCGGCATCGGCGGTGCGTGCCAGCTCGTCATACTTCATCGAGATGGAATCCAGATAGACGCGCTCGGCTGCATAATCCACGGTGCCCAACTCGTCGGTACCCTTGAACAGGATGTGTTCAAAGTAGTGGGCGATGCCCGTGTCGGGGCAATCGACAGCGCCGGCATTGACCACCACAGCGCCGAAGACCTTGGGCTGGCTGTGGTCCACATTGAGCCACACGCGCATACCGTTGCCGAGCTCATATTCCTGCACCTGCACCGCCTCAACAACCTGGGCCATCGCCAGTGAGGGCAGTAATGCGACACACAGGGCAGAGAGAAGCAGAATCTTTTTCATCATCGTTTTATTGTCTAAAAAAAATGGATTTCACAGGACAAGCATGCCACCGTGAAACCCAAATCTATAGTTAATTGATCCTCGTTATCATTTCACCTGCTTGAGGACCTTCTTGTTGATCTTGACAGGATACTTCTTGTACAGTTCTTCCTTCCAGCGCTGCTCCAGCACATCTTGATAGTCGCTGGTGACCCAACCGCGCACATCGTTCAAGTTCTCGGGCTGATTGATAAGGCCACCCTGGAGAATCATGAATACAGGATATCCCTGTGATTTAGGCATGTCGCCAGAGTGGAACGCGAGATAGTCGGCAAGGTTATTCTCACCCTGCTTAACGACCATGCTCTGGAGGCGGATTTCGGAGCCATACTTGTTGTAAAGTGCCTGGGCGAGGGTGTCAGCACCGAACTTGTTGACATCGGCCTTGACGAGGTCGAGGATGCTGTCGCTCTTGGCGCTCAGGATGATTCCCTTGAAATAGGGCTCGTCCCAAGTGTATTTGGAGCGATTCTTCTCATAGTACTGCTCGAGGCCCACGGTGTCCTTGCCAGCGGCCTTCCACACACGGCGGTTGCTGATTTCGAACAGGAGCATACCGTCGCGGTACTCGTTGAGCAGATTGCGTAAATCGTCGTTGGTATTGAGCAATTCCATATTTTTGTACTCGGCGAGGGCATCTAAGGCCACAGCATCGGCTAGCGAGCGGATAAATTCCATGGACTTGACGGGATCCAAAATCTTCATTTTGGGGTTGAGTTGGGATGCCAGAGCGCTCACGGGAACCGATTTTCCGTCACCATAAGTGAACAGAGGCAAGGTGGAATTCTTGACATACTTGGTCAGGAATGTCGAGTCCAGGCCACCCGTCAGGGCATTGGTCAAGTACTTCTCAGCTTCAGGATTGAAACTGAAGTTATATTTGGTCTTGAAGTCAACGAGGCGTTGCTCCCTTATCAAGTTCTTGCGGGAGTCACGGTCAATAGCCATCTCGAGACTGGGACGAATCTCGGCAAACGAGGGAGCGCCGTGGGCCACTTTCTTGATAATGTGGTAGCCGAATCGGCTCTCGAAAGGCTCGCTGATGGCGCCGTCGGGCAATGAGAAGGCAATGTCCTCAAAGGGCTGTACCATCCTGCCACGGCCAAACCATCTCAAGTCACCGCCATGCTGTGCGGTTCCAGGATCCTCAGACTCGTTCTTTGCCATTTCCTCAAAGTCGGCGCCGGCAAGCAACAGGGCATAGATGGAGTCTATCTTCTGCTTGCACACGGCCTTCTGCTCGTCGGTGGCATTTTGAGGGAATATCTTGAGGATGTGGCTTGCACGCACATCGTTGCGGGGGTGCATCTCATTGACCCTCACCATGTGGATACCGAACTGAGTGATAAACGGCTTGGACACCGAGCCGACCGGAGTGCTGTAGATCGCATTCTCGATGTCATAGGGGAACGAGCACGAACTGACGCCGGCAAAGTGACCCTGGTTGCGGGACACATAGGGGTCGACCGAGAAACGGCCAGCCAATTCGGCCCAGGATTCACCATTCAGGACGCAGTTGCGGATGCTGTCCATCAGCATCACGCTCCGTTGCTGATCCTGCACGGTGTTGCCCAGTGGGAGCATCATGTGGTCGATATCATATACCGTGAGATAGCGTTGGTAGGCCTCGTTGAGGAATTTCCAGCGATAGGTGGTGTCCTCAGTGATGAAGGGGGCGATAAGTTCTCGCTGATAGCCCTCGAATTCCCTCTTGAAGAGGTCGGTTGTGTCGATTCCGGCTGCTTCAGCATCAGCCACCTTGAGTTTGAAAAGCACAAAGCGGTCTACATACTGCTCGAGTGTCTCTTTCTCGACCTGTTGCTGATTGTTCTTGTTGTAGAGGTACTCAAACTCCGAGAGTTTGATGTCTTTTCCGTTGATGGTCATGAGAACAGGGTCCCCTCCCTTGGCTATAGCGAGGACCGCAGACACGACCAACAATGAACAAATCCAAAATTTCGCTTTCATCTTTGTTGGTTTGAAATCTATATTTTTAGTTTTTGCATTCCGTTATACTATATCATAACGCACGCGCACGGGAAAAATTATATCCCGTGCGCATTTTTTTTGGAACCGGCTATGTGAAAAGGTCATTATCAAGAGGGAAGGAGGTCAAGCACAAGGCTTACATGAAAAGATGTGAGAGGCTTCCTTCAGGGGAAACCTCTCTATGACACACGGAGTCAATATACCGCATTCGTGTCGGGTGGTCAGAGACCTTGTATCTTCTTGTTGAGTTGTTCAGTCTTCCAGGGTGAAGCTGATGGGCAGTGTGTACAACACGCGCACAGGCTTTCCGTTCAGTTTGCCCGGTTCGAACCTGGGCATGCTCTTACACAGGCGAATCGCCTCATAGTCAAGGTTGATCTCGACCGAGCGGAGGATTTTGACTTGCCCCACGCTACCGTCTTTCTCGACAACAAACTGGACTAAGACTTTACCCTGGACACCATTCTCGGCAGGGACAGGAGGATAGACAATGTTGGTTCTCAGGTATTCCATCAGTCCGTCAAGGCCTCCGGGAAACATAGGCATCTCGTCGACCTCGTTATAGATGACTTCATCATCAAGCCTGGGCTCGGGGGCATCGGCATTGCGGTTACCGGCCACCGGTCCCATGGGCTCGCCAGCCTTCTGGAGGGCGACAGGCTTATCGCTTTTAGTGGCTCTGACGCCTCTTTTCTTGTCCACTCTCTCGGTGCGGGCCCTCGACTTTTGCGCCGATTTACGGGTCACTCTTTTCTGGCCCATGGCCGATACTCCGGCTAACAGGGTCAGCATCAGTAAAACGGATAAGAATCTTTTCATGATGGCCAGGTTTTACAATGGTGATATCACTCCACATCAGTTACCCATCTCGCTGAGGAACTTGATGCGCACGAGGCGTATTTCCTCCTCGGTGAAGTCATCGCCCAGTTCCTGCATGGCGGTCTCGATGTCGTCGGTGTCGCTCTCCTTGAAGTACTCAAAGATGTCCTCCTCGATATCGTTGTCGATCGCCTCATCGATGAAGTAGGACACATTGATTTTTGTTCCGCTGTAGACGATAGCCTCCAGCTCGTCAAGCAGTTCGTCAAACTCGAGGTCCTTGCTCTCGGCAAGGGCATCCAGCGGCACCTTGCGGTCGATGGCTGTGATGATCTCGACCTTGAGTTTGCTCTTGTTGGCGACGGTGCGCACGCGCATGTCCTCGGGGCGCTCTATCTCGTTCTCATCGACATATTTCTTGATGAGCTCGATGAATTCCTTGCCATATCGCTTGGCCTTGCCGGGCCCCACACCCGGGATGTTCTGCAACTCCTCAATGGTAATGGGATAGGTCGTCGCCATAGCGTCGAGTGATGGTTCCTGGAAGATGACATAGGTGGGCAGGCCGTGCTGCTTGGCAATCTTGCGGCGCAGGTCCTTGAGAATGCTGAACAGCTCTGAATCCACGGCACCGCTGCCGCCTCCATGGATCTCCTCATCGGGCATCTCGACATACTCGTTGTCCTCGACAATCCAGAATTTCTCACGGCTGTTGAGGAAGGCTTTACCGGCCTTGGTCACCTTGATGACGCCGTAGTTCTCGATGTCCTTGGTCAGGTAATCCGAGAAGACACCTTGCCTGATGACGGCGAGCAGGAATTTCTCGTCACGCTCTTCGGCACAGCCGAACACCTCGAGTTCGTTGTGCTTATATCCCTGGATGTCATTTGTCAGGTCACCCATCATGACATGAGCGATATACTCGGGTTTGAAGCGCTCACGCAGCGTGAGAATCGTATCGATGGCAGCACGCAGCTCCTCGCTGGCCTCGACGCGCTTCTTGGGCTTGAGGCAGTTGTCGCAGTTGCCGCAGTTATCCTGTTCGTAGCTCTCGCCAAAGTAATGCAGCAGCGAACGCCGACGGCACACCGACGACTCGGCATAGTCACGCGTCTCGAGCAACAGCTGCTTACCGATTTCCTGCTCGGCGATGGGCTTGCCCTGCATGAATTTCTCGAGCTTGTCGAGGTCCTTGCGCGAGTAGAAGGTGATGCACTTGCCCTCACCGCCGTCGCGCCCGGCACGGCCCGTCTCCTGATAATACCCCTCGAGGCTCTTGGGGATGTCGTAGTGGATGACAAAACGCACATCGGGCTTGTCGATACCCATGCCGAAGGCGATGGTCGCCACGATGACATCCACATCCTCGCTCAGGAAGGCGTCCTGGTTGGCGCTGCGCACGGCGCTCTCCATGCCGGCATGGTAAGGCAATGCCTTGATATCGTTGAGACGGAGTACCTCGGCCAGTTCCTCAACCTTCTTGCGGCTCAGGCAGTAGATGATGCCCGACTTGCCCTCGTTGGCCTTGATGAACTTGATGATCTCGCGGTCCACATCCTTGGTCTTAGGCCTTACCTCATAGTACAGGTTGGGCCGGTTGAACGAGGACTTGAACACTGACGCCTCGGTCATGCCCAGGTTCTTCTGGATATCGTGCTGCACCTTGGGGGTAGCGGTCGCCGTCAGGGCGATGATGGGGCGCACGCCGATGCGGTTGATGATAGGGCGAATGTTACGGTATTCTGGGCGAAAATCATGTCCCCACTCCGAGATACAGTGTGCCTCGTCGACAGCATAGAACGAGATGGGCACATCCTGCAGGAATGCCACATTCTCTTCCTTGGTGAGCGACTCGGGGGCCACATACAGGAGCTTGGTGCGCCCGCTGCGCACATCTTTCTTGACCTCCTCGATGGCCTGCTTGGTCAATGATGAGTTCATGAAGTGGGCGATGCCGTCTTCCTCGCTGTAGCTGCGCATGGCATCGACCTGGTTTTTCATCAGAGCAATCAAGGGTGAGATGACTATTGCAGTACCTTCCATGAGCCTTGCGGGCAACTGGTAGCACAACGACTTGCCGCCGCCGGTGGGCATGAGTACAAAAGTGTCACGCTCGGCCAGCAGGTTCTCGATGATTGCTTCCTGGTTTCCCTTAAAGGTCTCAAAACCGAAGAATTGCTTCAATGCCGAAACCAATTTGCTGTTCTTCGCCATATTCAATAATTAGGTTTAGGGTTTCAATGATTTCACAAATATAGTACTATTTGCTGAACTGCACAATTTTTTTTGAAAAAATAATTTCAGGCTCCGGCAAGAGAGTCTTACCGGAGCCTGAAACCTGATGCCGTTATGTCTTACTCTGCCAGGAGTTCAAAATTGGACTTGGAGAGTTGCCGCTCGGCAAACTCGCGGGTGAGCACATAGCGCTTCTTGCGCATTGAGGGGGCCTCATACATCACATCAATCATGATGGTCTCAAACAGGCTACGCAGTCCACGCGCTCCCAGCTTGTACTCTATCGACTTGTCGACCACGAACTCAAGCACGCCGTCCTCGATGACCAGTTCCACGCCGTCCATCTCGAGCAGCTTCTTGTACTGGCGCACGATGGCATTCTTGGGCTCGGTCAGGATGCGCAACAAGGCATCGCGGTCCAGCGGCTCCAGATTGGTGAGGATGGGCAGGCGCCCGATGATTTCGGGAATCAAGCCATAGCTGCGCAGGTCCTGCGGGGCGACGAAATGCAGCAACTTGTCGCGGTCGGCCTTGCTCACATGGTTAGCCGCGCCAAACCCCACGACATGGGTGTTCAGTCGCTGGGCAATCTTGCGCTCGATGCCCTCAAAGGCCCCACCGCAGATGAACAGGATATTCTTGGTATCGACAGCGATCATCTTTTGCTCCGGGTGCTTGCGCCCGCCCTGGGGCGGCACATTGACCACCGAGCCCTCGAGCAGCTTGAGCAGTCCTTGCTGCACGCCCTCGCCGCTCACATCGCGCGTGATGCTCGGGTTGTCACCCTTGCGGGCGATTTTGTCTATCTCGTCGATGAAGACGATGCCCCGCTCGGCCTCGGCGACATTGTAGTCACAGGCCGCCAGCAGCCTTGTCAACAGGCTCTCGATGTCTTCACCCACATAGCCGGCCTCGGTGAGCACCGTGGCATCGACGATGGCGAACGGCACTTTCAGCATGCGTGCAATCGTCTTGGCGAGCAGGGTCTTGCCCGTACCTGTCGGGCCCACGATAATGATGTTGCTCTTCTCGATGTCGATATCGTCGTTGCGCTTCTGGTTCAGTCGCTTATAGTGGTTATACACAGCCACCGACAGGTAGCGCTTGGCGGTTTCCTGCCCGATGACATACTGGTCGAGGTAATCCTTGATTTCGGCCGGCTTGGGCAACGACTCGAGGTCCAGGTCGGTGAGCGTCGCCGCCTTCATCTTGCCGAGGTACTCCTGGGCAAGTTCAGCGGCACGCTCGGCGCAGTCGTTGCAGATGCAGCCGTTCATGCCTGGCAGCAGCAACTCAACCTCCCGGTCGCTGCGCCCGCAGAAACTGCAATACAGTGAGGTGTTATTCTCTTTCTTTTTTGCCATATCTTATTTGGGTTCGGTAGCATCGGCAGCAGGCGCACCAGCCTGAGCCTCACGGATGAGGACCTTGTCGATCATGCCGTAATCCTTGGCCTCGGCAGCGGTCATCCAGTAGTCGCGGTCACTGTCGGCATAGACCTTGTCATAGGGCTGTCCCGAGTGGTCGCTGATGATGGTGTAGAGCTCCTGCTTGAGCTTGAGAATCTCGCGAGAAGTGATTTCGATGTCGGATGCCTGACCGCTGATGCCGCCCATGGGCTGGTGAATCATCACGCGGCTGTGCTTCAGGGCAAAACGCTTGTCCTTCTGTCCGGCGACAAGCAGCACGGCGGCCATCGAGGCTGCCATACCGGTGCAGATGGTCGACACATCGCTCTGGATATACTGCATCGTGTCATAGATGCCCAGGCCGGCATACACCGAACCGCCGGGCGAGTTGATATACAGCGAGATGTCCTTGCCGGGGTCGGAGCTGTCCAGATAGAGCAGCTGGGCCTGGATGACATTGGCAGTGTAGTCATCGACCTGGGTGCCCAGGAAGATGATGCGGTCCATCATCAGTCGCGAGAACACATCGAGCTGAGTGACATTGAGCTTGCGTTCCTCCATGATGGTCGGGGAAATGTAGTTGTTAGAAACACTGGCTGCAAACTGGTCCAGGGCAAGACCGTTCATGCCCAAATGATGCACTGCAAATTTTCTGAAATCGTTTTCCATATATTCCTTAGTAAAATGGTTAAAATTTTTTTTTGTTCAAAGATACACTTTTTTTCTCAATCCCGTGCACGGATTGGACTTTTTTTTATTTCATGTGCAATAAAACAATGACCCAAGAAGCAAAAACCGCGCCAACCGACAAATTGTCACCTGGCGCGACACACATCCAAAATAAAAAGGACAGGGTAGACACACGATGGCCTACCCTTCCTCAAACATTAAAGCTTATGATATACTAAAGAAGTCTTATTTGTCCTTCTCGTAGAGCTTGCGGAAGTCCTCGACCGAGATGGTCTTCTCGTTCACCTTGACCGACTCCTTGACAGCGGCATAGAACTTGTTGTCGATGGCATGCTCCTGAATCATCTCGCGGGTGCGGTCGTCCTGCATGAAGCGCTCGGCCTGCTGGCGGATGAGGTCATCGGGGGCATTGTAGATGCCGTACTGTGACAGCTGCTGCTGGGCAAAGATGAAGGCAGCGGTGTCGATGTCTTCCTTCTCGACCTGGATACCCAGCTCCTGAGCCAGGTGGTCCTTGACGAGCTGCCAGCGCAGCGACTTGAACATCTCCTGTGCCTCCTCGTCGGTGACCTCGGTGTTCTCCTTCTCGTCCTGCTCACGGCGGAGCTTGAGGAAGCGCTTCAGGAACTCCTCGGGCAGCTGCATTTCACCGGCCTTGTCGGTGAGGATGCGCTGAGCGTCGACGGTGAAGCGGTAGTTGCTCTCGGGGACATTGGCACGGCCAATCATCTCGCGAACGGCCTCACGGAAAGCGGCCTCGTCCTTCACATCGGTCTCGACGCCGAGCACGCCCTTGAAGAACTCCTCGTTCATCTCGGCCTCCTGGTTGACCTTGATTTCCTCGATGGTCACGCGGAAGTCGCTCTTGACATCGGCCTGATTGCGGTCCACATTAAGCATGGCAGCCAGCTCGGCGATGTTGCCGCCGTTGGCTTTGTGGGGATTGAAGACGAAGGTGTCGCCCACCTTGACGCCGACAAACTTGGCGGCCTCGTCGTCATCGACCATGTAACGGGGCGAAATCACGGTGCGCTCCACCTTGATGCCGTCCTGCTTGTCGTTGCCCTGCTCGTCGAGCTCGATCATCGAGCCGCGCAGCATCGACTCCTTGTCGCTCACCTCGCCGTCGACGAGGGTGCCCAGGCGCTTGCGGTCGTGGGCGATGGCGTCATCGACCATCTGGTCGGTCACCTCGATGATATAATAGGGCACATTGATGCGCTTGTTGAGCTTGAGATCGATGGCGGGAGCCATACCCAGGTCATACTTGAAGGTCATCTCCTCATCGTTCATGATGTCGACCTTGGTATCCTCGTTGGGCAGGGGCTCGCCCAGGATCTGCAGCTTGTTCTCACGGATATAGTCATACACGGCGCTGGCACCGTAATACTTCATCAGCAGCGACTTGGGGGCATGGCCGGGACGGAAACCCTTGATGGGGTGACGCTGGCCCATGGCAGCCACTTCCTTGTTCACATCGCTTGCGAAATCGTCTCTCTTGAGTTCAACGGTGAGCAGTCCGTTCACCGCATCAATTTGTTCAAAACTTACGTTCATTACTTGGTTTGTATTGTCTGTTAAATGTTTAGTTCCTAAAAAAGCGGCTGCAAAGGTACTACTTTTAGTCCGATACACAAAATTTCACCACATAAAAATATATAAAGAAAACAATAAATACAATAAACACGATGATTATCCGGCAGCCCGCCAGCTCGTGTTTATTGTACTTGTTGTTTTATCCTTCCTGCCCGCTGCGGGGCATTTTTCACATCGTGAGGATGATGTTGTGCTCCTCGGCAATGCGGCGCATGTTCAGGATGGCATAGCGCATGCGGCCCAGGGCGGTGTTGATGCTCACGCCTGTGGTGTCGGCGATTTCCTTGAAGCTCATGTTCTTGTAGTAGCGCATCACCAGCACCTCGCGCTGGCTTGCAGGCAGCTCACGGATGAGGCGCCTCACATCGTTATGAATCTGTGAAGTGACCATCGTGTCCTCGATGGTGCTGTCGGCAAGTTCCTTGCGGTTGAGGATGTTGACATCGTCGTCATCGGTTGACTGCAGGTTCTCGGCCTTGGCCTGGCGATAGTAGTCGATAATCAGGTTATGGGCAATGCGCGTGATCCAAGCTGGGAAATGCCCGTTCTCGACATAACGCCCCTGCTTGATGGTAGTGATGGCTTTGACGAAGGTATCCTGGAAGATGTCATCGGCGATTTCGTCATTTCTCACCGAGTGGTATATATACATGTAGATTCGGTCCTTGTGACGCTCCAGGAGCTCATCAAAGGCCTCGTTCTTGCCATCGACATATAGCGTAATCAGCTGATCATCGCTCTTGTCTTTATAAATCTTCATTACTAAATACTATTGGTCAATAATAAGTAGTTGTTGTCGATAGGCAGTATGTTTTTAGTCGTTTATATTCATTAAAATTAGTTACTCACTCGTGTGAATCTGTCATGATTCAGGCTGCAAATATAGTAAAAATCAGAAAAGCACAAGTTTTTTTTCAAAAAAAAGTGAATTTTCCAATCCCATTTTTACGGTTCAAGGGGAGAGTCCACAGTCCCCAGTCCGGTCCAGACGAGCGTGGAGGGCATCCTCACGCAGCAGGGCTCAAGACCGCGCGCCACCGCTTCGCGGCATGGGTCCGCCGCCAGCAATCAGCGACGACGGCGGCTGCGCAGCGACAGGAGCCAGCGGGCAAGCCTGAAGCCCAGGAACACATAGTCGGCCGTCTTCAGGTGCGATACCGTCGAGGGACTGAACATGAGTGCCCGCACCCCGTTGGTGGCGACATTGTCCTTCACGCCGTCGATGCTGTACTGCATCGTCATGCGCCCCACCTCACGGCGCACCAGTGCCTTGCCGCGAGCACGGCGCAACTCATCAAGCGTCATACCGCGCCAGTCATCGGGCGCGTCGGGCGTTGCCACGGGCAATTGCTGTGACGCCTCGGTAACCACTGGATTGTTGGCTGGATCGTTATTCATTGTCTTCAGGTTTTAAGAACAGTTTGCTCACAAATCGTGCGATGGGATTCACGATGAGTTGTTTCTTGAAAGCGAAAACCACCAGCAGCAACACCAGCAGCAGGGCCACCGCAATCAGGTGAGCGCCCCAGGCACATCCCATTGCCGAAGCAAGGATGCTGATAAGCGCCGAGAACAGGTAATGCAGCGCAAAGGTGGCGATGATGATCACCACGGCCACAAACGCCGTTGCCGACAGCAGCACGGCGAGTTTCTCGACGGCAGTGAGTTTAGTATAGTCCCACTCCAGCGAGAAATACCTGCGGGCCTCGTTAAACAGTTTCTTATAGTCTATCTCGTTCATATTCTACATCATATAGACTGTGCATCATGCCAACCCACTACAACTTCAACCGTGCCGACGCACGGGAAATTATTCAAATTCATGATTCAACAAATTTGTCTAATTTCCCGCCCGCCAGGGTGGTTCATGTCATGTCACAATTGATGTGACATGCCGCCTGTCAGCATGAGTGTTATTTTGTCAGTCCTCGATCTGAGCGCTGATCTGCTTCACGAGCTGCTCTACCTCGTCGTCGCTGAAGTCGATGCCGTTCTTCTTGAGCATCTCCTTGATGCGGGCACGCAGGTCAGAGCCCTTCTCGGGAGCGAACAGTACAGCAGCAGCTGCGCCCACGAGAGCGCCGCCCAGGAATGCGTACAATACACTTAATCCTTTCATAGTCTTGTCTCGGTTTGATGGTTAGTAAATCACTCGCCCTTGATTTCCTCGGCGATGTCGTTCACGAGGTTGTCGAGTTTTGAGCCTTTGAGTTTCACGCCTTGCTCACGCAGTGCATCGGCAATGCGCTTGCGGGTGTCGTTACCTTTCTCGGGAGCAAAGAGCAATCCCACTGCAGCGCCGGCGATTGCACCGCCGACGACAGCCATAACAATGTTAACTGGTTTCATATCTCACAGTGATTTAAAGAATTAATAAAATACTTAGTTATGGCTCAAGCCTGCAAATTTCATGCCATGAGGCAGGCAGGGGCTTGATTCGGGCAATAAAATTACTCACAGTTTTTGACTTGGGCAAATTTTTACCTAAAAAAATGTTAGTTTTCACCACTAAAAACTACAGGCTGACACACTCCCTCCTCACGCTAAGACGCTAAGCCGCTAAGTTTTTTCAGAAGACAAGAAAGACAAGAAGGACAAACCCATTTAAAGAGTTGTCACGGTTGTAAAAGTTGTCTTTATCCCCCAAGGGTGCGGATGCCGATTGTTTGCGAGCTCTTGCGAACAATCATAAAAACTTAGCGCCTTTGCGTCCTAGCGTGAGGTAAAAGGAGTGCGGATGCCAACTCCTAACTCCTAATTCCTAACTCACCAAGTGCCTGTGAGGACACGGGCGATGAGTGCGGTCACATCGTTAATGTCGACGGTGTTGTCACCCGAAGCAGTGTTGCAATCGGCAGCAGAGGCATTGTACTCGACATCCTTTCCAAGCACCACATCGATCAATGTCGTCACATCATTGATATCGACATCATGGTCGCCGTTCACATCGCCACGCAGGCCAGTGTTCTTGGCGCTGAAGTAGCCCGGGTTGCTGGGGCCGCCGTCGATGTGGGCATAGGTCTCATCCACATGGTTGGCATCATAGGTCGTGCCCTGGCCACCGACCAAGCTAGAGCAGTTCCGGAACATACCATTTGAGCTTTGAACGGCAGCTGTGCTCCAACCCTCGCCGGCATAGATGGTTTTCAGGTTACTGCAATTTGAGAACATCCAACTCATGAATTTCACGTTAGATGTGTTAAACGCACTTAGATCAAGGACAATCATACTCGAGCATTCATTGAACATGTTCTCCATGTCTGTCACGCTCTCTGTGTTGAAACCGCCCAAATCAAGGCTTATCAAGCCACTGCAACCAGAGAACATCTGCCACATTGTTGTCACATTGGCCGTATTGAAACTGCTCAAGTCAAGGCTTGTCAAGCCATTACAGAAGGAGAACATGTAGGCCATTTTTGTCACGTTCGAGGTATTAAAATTGCTCACATCAAGGCTTGTAAAACCACTGCAACCATAGAACATACCGTACATATTTGTCACTTTAGACGTATTGAAACTACTCACGTCAAGGCTTGTCAAACTGCTGCAACTAGAGAACATACTGCTCATGTCTGTCACATTTACCGTATTGAAACTGCTCACATTAAGGCTTGTCAAACTTGTGCAACTAGCGAACATGTCGTACATATTTGTCACGTTCGAGGTATTAAAATTGCTCAAATCAAGGCTTGTCAAACTACTGCAACCATAGAACATATATCTCATGTCTGTCACATTGGCCGTGTTGAAACCGCTGACGTCAAGGCTCGTCAGGTTATCGCAGTGCCAGAACATACCGTACATATTTTTCACATTGGACGTGTTGAAGCCGCTCAGATCCACATTGGACGTGTTGAAATGGCTCACATCAAGGCTTGTCAAATTTTCACAGTATGTAAACATCCATGCCATATTGGTGACCTCGCTGGTGTTCAGGTAGTTCATGCCCGTGATGGATTCAAGATTGTCCATCTGATAAAACCAACCGAAGGTGGTCGTCGGGCGGGCATCAGCGAACGAGGGGTCAAAGACCACTTTGGTCACGTTGCTATAAGTGCCGTCGGTGTACCAGCCGGTATCGTTGTCGCCCGTGTTCAGGTCGTAGGTCGTGCCCGTGCGGCTGCTGCGCTGGTTGTCGTAGTAGAACGTCAGCGTCGTGTTCGACGGCGTGTAGCATGCATAGGCTTCAGGCCCCTTCGCGGTGAAGTAGCCCGGGCTGCTCGTGCCGCCGTCGATGCGGGCATAAAGACGGTTCGTGTGGCTGGCATCATAGGTCGTGCCCTGGCCGCCCCTGATCTTGGTGCATTCCCGGAACATGCCATCAGAATTGCTGTCGGTAGTGGCCGCCGTGCTCCAGCCACTGCCGGCATAGATTGTG